>JANNVM010000932.1:0-13130 GCA_031414455.1 Verrucomicrobiota bacterium | reverse complement strand
TGACGCACGGTCGGCAATATGACCTTCAGTGAATGGGCCGTGACCGCAACTGTAGCTGTGGAATTGCTGCAGTTGGCACTCATTCCCCGGCTGCTCGCGCAGCGCTGCAAATCACCGAATGCCACGCTCGCATGGCTGTGGGCGCTGCTGCTCTTCCCGGGCGTCGGTGCGTTTTTCTACCTGCTCATCGGCAGCGAGCGGGTGGCGCGGCGGCGGTTGGCTCTCGTTCGGGCACTGGACACGGAGATCAGCCAGGAAACCCGTCGTTGCCGTGATGCGGTCTCGCCCCTGCAAATGCCGGAACTGGAGCGGGTGAATGGATTTCCTCAGTCGGCCGGCAACACCGTCTCACTTCTGCCGGACGGCACTTCCTTCTTTCCTGTTCTCCTCGAAGTCATTGCCGCGGCACAGCATTACGTGCATCTTGAATTCTATATTTGGGGCAAAGACCGCGCCGGCAGGACCGTGCGTGATGCCCTCGTGAAGGCCGCGCTGCGCGGCGTTCAGGTGCGTGTGCTGGTGGATGAAATGGGCAGCCTGTGGCTGCGGCGGTCGTTCTTTGCACCGCTCGTGAAAGCCGGCGGCGAATTCTCATGGTTTCACAGTTTCTCGCCGCGCCGCGGGCGGTTCCACCTCAACTTGCGCAACCACCGCAAGCTGGTCGTGGCGGACGGCAGGACGGCGCTCACCGGGGGCATGAATATCGCCAACGAGTACTGGCGCGGCAGCGATGCGCCACCTTATCGTGATCTCGCCGTGCGGCTGCGCGGGCCGGTCGTAACGCAACTCGCCGAGGTCTTTGCCCAGGACTGGTACTTCGCCACCGGCAGCGCACTGAAGGCGCGGGTCTTCTATCCCGTCATCGAGTCCTGCGGCGAGGTTGCGGCTCAGGTCGTTCCCGGCGCGCCGGACAATGAAATCGACGAAATCCAGCTTACGACCATCGCCCTGCTGCACAGGGCGCAGAAGCGCATCCGGCTCATGACACCGTACCTCGTGCCCGAGACGGCACTTCTCGCCGCACTCCAACTCGCCGCCATGCGCGGCGTGGATGTGGCCATCCTGGTGCCGGAAAAATGTGATCACTTCTACCTGACGCATGTCATGCGCAGCTACTACGACGACCTGCTGCCCCACGGGATCCGCATTTTCGAATACCGGCCGCGGATGCTGCACGCCAAAGTCCTCACGGTGGACGGACGTTATACCATGACCGGCAGCGCCAACCTCGACATCCGCAGCCTGCGCATCAATTTTGAACTCAATGTCCTCGTCGCCTGCAGCGGCACTACGGAGGCCGTGGACCGGCTTTTCGACGACAATGTCAGGAATGCCCGCGAGGTGACGATGGAGGCCTACCAGCGCCGCCCGTTCCGGCACAAAATGGCCGAGGCCGTTTTCCGGCCCGCGGCGCCGCTGCTGTGACGCCGCCGCGGATTATTGGCCGCCTTCGCGCATTTTGCACTTTGCAATCTGCCCCGCCGTCAGACTAAGGGACCGCTGATATCTCCGATGCTCTCTCCCCGGTCACTGCAAAATCGTTTGCTCCTGAGTTTCCTCGTCTCCATGACGGCGATCCTCGCGTGCGGCGGCTTTGTTATTTACAGAGTCATTGCGGTGCAACTCGCCTCCGAGAATGACGCTGTTCTGCGTGCGCGTCTGGCCTTTTACGAGACGACGCTGCGTTTGGAGTCGGTGAGCGGAGTGGTGAGGGCCTATTACCGATGGATCCCGGAAGAGTGGAAGCAATCCAGGGCTGCGGGGAATCCGTTCGTGGTTCAGTCCTGGTATGCGGATACCGGGAAGGTGATTCCCACAGGCATAGAGGCGCCATTTCCAGAGCCGTTGCCGCGCCCTCCGCTGAACGCGGATGCGGTGCATTTCATGGACATAATACTGCCTGATGGGCGTCCGGCGCGACAGTGTTCCCGGGTTTTTGTTCCGATGCGGGAGGATTCGAAGGTGCCGCCGGTGAAACTGCATATCATGGTCGCCCGTGATTTGAGTGCCCTGAACAAAACCCTCAACGAAGTCCGGTGGTTCCTCGTGAAAATTGGCCTCGCGGTGATGGGTGTGATCCTGATTGTCTCACGCATTATCATTCGCCGCGGGGTGAAGCCGGTGAAAAGCCTTGCCGGGCAGATCGAAGTCATTCCGCTAACGGATGAAGGCGACCGCTTCAGCCTGCCCGGGGCGCCGTCGGAACTCCAGCCCGTGGTGGGCCGGCTCAATGCGCTGATGGACCGGGTGAATTCCGCCATTGAGCACGAGCGGCAGTTTGCCTCCCATGCCGCGCATGAACTGCGCAATCCGTTAGCCGCCATTCGCAGCACGATCGAAGTCGCTCTCAGCCGCACCCGGAAGGCGGAGGAATATGAAGAGACGCTGGACAGCATTTGGCAGAGCCAGCAGGGGATGCAGCGCGTGGTGGATCACCTGCTGCTCCTCGCACGGCTCGAAAGCGGGCACCGGCAAAGTGAGTTCATCGCCGAGCCGGCCGTATTTGGAAAAATGCTCAAGAAGGCGTGGCTTGGCTGCCTTGAAGTTGCGGAGGAGAAGAGGTTGCGGGTGTCATGGCACGTGGAAAATCCGGAGGCGGAGGTCCTGATCGCGCAGTCGCTCTCGGGCATCGTTTTCACCAACATGCTGGAGAATGCCGCTTACTACACGCCACCAGGCGGTGAGATTCGCATCGAGGCGGCGCTTGTGGATGGCCATTGCCGGGTCGCGGTGGAAAACACCAATCCCGGGCTGCGCGAAGAACAGTTGGAGGAAACCTTCGCGCCTTTCTGGCGGGCCGATCCCAACGCCAGCGGACACCGCGGCAATGCCGGTATCGGTCTCGCCCTCTGCCGTCGCATCGCGTCCACACTCGGCGGCAGGATCAGTGCCTCGCTCCCCGGGGGGATGGTGCGTTATGCAGTGGAACTGCCGGTGACGGTCATGCCGGGAAAAGCGCAGCATGCCGGTTGAACGAACGACGGGCGGCCGGGGCAGGTGTCCTCCGCCAGGGAAACTCCAGGCAGAGAAACGCAGAAATGCGTATGATGACAGTGCCGTCCGCCATGCGTTTGGTGCGGCCATATGAAAATGTACCCCAGGCGGGTGACCCGCCGCCACTTCCTCACCGGGTCCGCCGCAGCGCTGGCCGGCATTTCCATTGTGCCGCGCCGGGTGCTGGGAGCCCCACACGTTCCACCGAGTGAAACGCTGGGCGGCGCGCTCATCGGTGTGGGCGGGCGCGGGCCGGGAACGTGGGGTGAGATGAGCAAAGGCCATAATGTCGTCAAACTCGCAGAGTGCGACGTGAAATGGCTGAGCAATGCCGACAACAAAACGCGCTATTCGGACTTCCGCCGCGTCCTGGAGCGGAAGGACATTGATGTCGTCGCCATTGCCACGCCGCCGCACTGGCACGCACTCATCACCATCGCGGCGATGGAGGCGGGCAAGGACGTGCTGTGCGAAAAACCGATGACGCGTTTCATCGCCGAAGGCCGCGCGGTCGCCAATGCCGCGAAGCGATACGGACGCATTTTCCAGGTGGGCACGTTCGGACGGTTCAATGCGAGCAAGGAGCCAAAGAACATCCTGACACGCAAGATCATGAAGAGCGGCCTGCTGAAAAAGTGTGAGGCTGTCATCATCAAACGCGGCGAACTGAAAGTGAAGGAGTGGAGCGGCCTCGTGAATGCGAAGCCGCACCCGGTGCCGCCCTACCTCGACTGGGACCTGTATTGCGGCCCTTCGCCGCTGAAGGATTTTCATCCGCACCGCATCGGAGGCACGCACCGCGGCTACTGGGATTACGAAGGCGGCGGACTCTGCGATATGGGGCAGCATTACCTTGATCCGTTCACGTGGACATGGGGCAAGGACCACACCGCTCCTGTGGAGATCGAAGCGCACGCGGCTCCGGCACACCCGGAAGCCTGCGGCATGTGGGGCTGGGTGGAGTTGAAATATGCGGACGGTTTCACGCTCGTGTTCGACAGCAATGAGTGGGGGCCGCTCTACAGCCGCAACAAATACCGCGGCCTGAGCATTGACGATCTTGATGAGGACAGCCGCAGGAAAGTCCAGGCGATGCCTGACGAGCCCGCCCTGCTCACTTTCGCGGAAGCCGTGAAGACGCGCCAGCCCGCCGGCGGGAACGCGGAGGTCGCTCATCGCACGGCGACCATTCTTCACCTCGCCAACATCGCCATCCGCATGGGCCGAAAAATCAAATTCGACCCGGAGAAGGAGGTCATCACGGGCGACGAGGAGGCCAACCGGCTGGTCAATGTGCCCATGCGCGCTCCGTGGCATCTCTAACGCACTAACATTTTCAACCTCTACGCTCCGCACCCATGGCCGATTCCAAACCGAATATCGCTGCGCTCGTCGCACAGATGCCCGACACCGATCAGCAGAAGCTGAATCCGAAAGATCCGAATGCCGCCGGCATCGCCAGCAAGTTCACCGGCCCGGAGCCGGCGGACGCGGAAAAGACCTCCGCGGAAATCCTGGCCGGCGGACGTGAGAGCGTCATGGAACTACTCGCGGCACTGCGTGATCCCACGGATGCGGACTTCAAGGATTACAAAGCCGGCTATGTCCTGCACGGTCTCTGTCTTTACGCCGGCGTGCCCGGCAGGGAAGAGCAGCGCCGTGTGCTCGCGGAGGCCATGGCCTCTCAACTCAAAAGCGGTCCGCACTCCGCTGCGGCAAAGCGCATCCTCGTTCGCCAGCTCCAGGTTGCCGGCGGCAGGGAATCCATCGCCGCGCTCGGCGAGTGTCTGTCCGATAACGAATTGTGCGACGGCGCGGTGCAGGCGTTGCTGGCCATCCGGGAGGGAGTGGCGGAAACGCTGCGCAAAGCCCTCGGTGCCGCGAAGGGGCGCAACCTTACCGCCATCGTTCAGGCCCTGGGGGTTCTCCAGGACCGGGAATCGCTCGCGGCGCTGCGCCAGCTCCTCTCGCATGAGGAACCCGATGTGCGCCGCATTGCCGCGTGGGCCCTGGCCACTATGGCGGACACGGAAAGCGCCGGTGCCATTCTCAAAATTACCGGCGCAGCGGAGGGCTGGGAGCGAACCCACGCTACCGGCGTCTGCCATCTTCTCGCGGAAAAACTGGCCGCCGCGGGTCAGAAGGACGCCGCCGCCGGGATCTACACTCACCTGCGCGACACCCGCAAAGACGAGCGTCATGTCAGCGAAGCCGCTGCGGCGGCGCTGAATGCGCTGAAGTGACAATCGCGACGCGGTCATAGCGCTTGCACGGCAGGCCGCTTTCATCCTTTAGCCTTCATCCTTTCCGCGATGTCCTACCTCAATTCCCTTTTCTCCCTCGCAGGCAAGACCGCCGTCGTCATCGGCGGCACCGGCGAACTCTGCGGTGCCATGGCCGAGGGCCTCGCCGCGGCGGGCGCGGAGGTGGTGCTTGTCGGGCGCAGTGAAGAAAAAGCGAGAGCCCGGCTGGAGAAGATCACGGCAGCCGGCGGCCAGGGATGGTTTGCCCCTGCGGAGGCCAGCGACCGCGCCAGTCTCGAGGCCCTGCTCGCACTGGTGCTCGCGCGCACCCGCGACGTGGACATCCTCGTGAACGGGGCCGGGGTGAATTCGCCCACGCCGTTCCTCGACATTCCGGAGGATGAGTTCGACCACATTCTCAATGTGAACACCAAAGGCGTGTTCCTCGCCTGCCAGGTTTTCGGGAAATTCTTTGTCGAGCGGGCAAGGCCCGCCTCCATTATCAATCTCGGCAGCATGTCGGGCATCGTGCCGCTGAGCCGGGTCTTCACTTACTCCCTCAGCAAGGCCGCGGTGCATAACCTCAGCAAAAATCTCGCGCGCGAGTGGGCACCGCTCGGCATCCGGGTAAATACGCTGGTCCCTGGCTTCTTCCCCGCGGAGCAAAACCGCAAGGTGCTCAATCCCGAACGCGTGGAGAACATCATGCGGCATACGCCGATGAAACGATTTGGCGAAGCCCGCGAACTCATCGGTGCCACGCTGCTTTTGGCGAGCGATGCCGGCAGTTTCATCACTGGCTCCGAGATCGTGGTGGATGGCGGCTATCATGCGATGACGATCTAGCCATGAAGTGGTTGCTCCTCACTGCCGTTCTCCTCCTCAGTGCCTGCCGCAGCACGCCGCCCCGTCCGTCGGAGGCACCGCCCATTCCTGACAACCTCGCCGTCAGGGCGCAATATCCCGGACGCATCGTGCTCACGGACAACTCTCCCTGGCAGGTGCAGCCGGCGGGTCAAAGTGCTTCGCTGCGCTGGCGGCCGGGGGAACCCGTCGCCGTCGTCCGGTCGGGGCATCCCTCGTGGCCGTTTCTCCTCAGCAACCGCCGCACGCACACCGTCGCACTCGCCCGGCCGTTCCCGCGGTTCTGAGCCCGTGTGCTTCATGCCAACCGCGCGTCTTGCCGTTCCCGGTCCTGTGATTATAACTTCCGGCATCTCCCGCCCCAATGTCTCAGCCAGCAGACCATTTTCCCCACACGCAGCGGACTTCGACATGGCGCAGCGGGCGGATACGGCAAGCGGCCTCACGTTGTCAGGGCAGAAGCTGGGCACTCCGGGTTAATTGGCGCCCGGTGGAGTGGAAGTGAGTAGAGCGAGTGTGCCTGTAAGGCCGCTCGCCTGGGGGCGATGCGCGCAGGTTGGGGCAGGCTCATGGCATTGGTTTCTCTCCGTATGTGCCGGGCACCGGCCATAGACGGACAGGAATTGCGGCGATCAATCAGTAACCGTTCCCGCGTGCGTTTCGCAGGAATCGGTTGTCGCTGCGACGCAGGACTGGCATGAGCGCTCCATTCCCGCCATGCAACGCCTTCGCCTTTCTTCTCACGGTCCCGAATATTCCCGCCTCGCCTTTGGCACGTGGCGATTGCTCGATGACGCGGAGGCCGCCACGCCGCAGGGGTTGCTGGAGCGTCTGAAGGTTTGTCTCGACCTCGGCATCACGACGATAGACACGGCGGAAATCTACGGGCTCTACCGGGTGGAGGAAGCGATCGGCGCGGCACTGGCACTGGATGCGGGCGTCAAGTCGCGTATGAAGATCGTGAGCAAGGCCGGGATCTACGTGCCGTGTGAGTTTCATCCTGACCGGAAGACAGCTTTCTATAATACCAGCGCGGAGCGGCTGGTGAAAAGTGTGGAGAAGTTGCTCCGCTTCCTCGGCGTGGAGTCGCTGGATCTTTTCCTTGTTCACCGGCCCGACTGGTTGACGCGCGCCGAAGATACGGCCGCGGGACTCAATCGTCTGCTGCATGATGGAAAGATCCGCGCGGCGGGGGTAAGCAATTACACGCCGGCTCAGTTCCGTGCGCTCAATACGTTTATGGAGCGCCCGCTGGTGACGAATCAGGTGCAGTTCTCGCCCTTCTGCATGGAGCCGGTTTTCGACGGCACGTTTGATCTTTGTCAGGAATTGAGCCTTCATCCGATGGCGTGGTCGCCCACGGGCGGCGGGCGGCTTTTTAACGCGGAAGATGAAACCGGTCAGCGCCTGCGCACCGTGATGGCCGGGCTGTCGCCAAAGTATAACCATGCGACCGCCGATGCGCTTTGCTACGCATGGATCCTCGCGCACCCGGCGGCGCCGATGGTGGTGACGGGCACGAATAAGATTACGCGGCTGCAGTCGCTTGCGGCCGGTGCCGCCATCACGCTGGAGCGCGAAGATTGGTATGCCATTACAGAAGCGGCGCGCGGACGGCGAATTCCCTGATCCGCGGGGTGCGAACGCAATTTGCAGGGGAGCGCAGAGAGTGATTGCAAGTGGCGGAAATCACGCGCTAGACTCCCGCCCCCCTTTTTGCCCGCCCCCCTGCAGGGAAGTTGACCGTCCCACCCAGGCTTTTCTCACCCGTTTTCCAGAAACCGTTACCCGCGAAGCCGAGAGGCTGCGCAGTGCGGGCGCAGTGAAGCAGATCTTCGGTGGTCAGAATTACGTCCATGCGCGGGTCGAGGACGGCAGTGATGTTTATCAGATCACGCTGCGGCGGACGATGACCGGCGGCTGGGAATGGACGGTTCAGGGGCCGTCGGATCAGTTTCCCGCCGCGGTCTGTGCAGTGATGCAGGAGCGGATCAGCATCGGTGATGCCTTGCCGGAGAGTCCCAACGAGTCGGATGGAAAGTCCCTCACCGAACGGCTGGAGGAGAAGCTGGAGCGCCCGCTGGCACCGCATGAGGATGTTTTTGTGGAGAAGCTGGAAAAGCGTTATCGGCGTTATCTTCTGGAGCAGAAGCTGTTTGAGACGGATCTTGTGCGGCTGAATCCAAAGTGGCATGTGGAGAGTTATGATCCCATCACGCTGTGGCCGGAGCCGCCGCGGGACATCGTGGAGTTTTGGAATTACATCGCCGCGGCGTTTGAGAAGAAAAAACTGCCGCTGCCGAAGTTTATGGAGGCGGTGTCGAACAAGGAGCAGACGAAGGAACAGATGCGCGAGTGGGAGAAGCAGCGGGATATCGAGGCCTGGCAGGCGCGCATGGCACGGCTGGAAGCGGACCGGGAGACGGTCGTGCAGCACGGTGAACTGCGGGCCATGATCACCACGCGTGATGTGAAACTCCAGTACCGCCGCACGGACGCGCTGGAAGGCCCGGAGCCGTGGGCGCACGTCAACGGGGTGATGTATCTCTCGCAGCTTCGCGAAGACGTCGCGTGCGGCGACATTCATCTCGATCCGCTCAGCGAGGCGCTGCTCAGCCAGTGGGTTAGTCACTGGCCCGAGGGCGATGCTCCGCCGCCGCACCTGCCGCTGGAGAATGCACGCGACCGGGTCTTTCTCGGCCGTCTGCTGCGTCAACCGGCGCTGGGTTCGCTGGTGGTGTCTCTCGATGAAGTGCCTTATCAGCACAGCACGGACGTGCTCCACTGGACTTGTGAGGATCCGGAGGAGGACGATGAGCAGAAGGATGTGTGGTACCTCCAACTGACGACATCAGATGGATTTCCCGTACCATATTCCATGACCGCGCTGCCAGGACCGCAGACGCAGTGGCTGTCTGATGATTCCATTCACAATGGCCCGGCCGCCTGGATGGACGGGGCGGAGGCGCTGCCGCGCAGCCCCGTGCCGCGGGAGGTGCTGGAGAGCGCACAGGGTGTGGAGTTTCTCCGCAGGCTTGGCATCCCGCTGCCGGAAAGCCTGCGCAGCCGCGTGATGGAAGTGGTGATGCAGCCGCGGCTGTCGCTGCGCCTCGCCAAACGCGGGCCGACGCCGGACGGCGAAATGGTCTTCGGAGATATCACCGCGAGCGATGCCGACGGGTTTCGCAAAGAGACACTGGAACGCGATGTGTGGCGCGTCACGGAGGAGAATGCGCCGGAAGATGGCCGTGTGCCGTGGTTTGACCGCCGCCCGCTGTTCCCCATCGCGGCGCTCATGGAGGATCTCGGCATGGTGTGGGATCACGGCGGACGGCAGTTCCGCACGCGCCTCACGCGAACGTTCCCTGAGAAATTTGTGAAATGGCTGGATCGTCTGCCGCCGACGGCGGAGGTGGAACTGGATGACGATTTGAAATCCCTGCGCGCCGATCCGGTGAAGGGCAGTGTGCGATTCGAGATCAACGAGACGGGCGAGATTGACTGGTTCGACCTCAAGGTGCTCGTGGACGTGGAGGGCATGGACCTGACGCGCGCGCAGATTCGTGAACTCGTCGAGGCCCGCGGCGGGTTTGTCCGCATGGCCAACGGCGGCTGGCTGCGGCTTGCCCTCGATCTCACGGCGGATCAGGAGCAGGCAGTGGGGCATCTCGGCCTCGATGTCTATGACTTGTCAGGCGAGACCCACCGGATGCACGTTCTCCAGCTCGCCGAGCCGAGGGCAGGGGATATTTTCGATGCCGATGCCTGGCAGCGCATCACCGAGCGCGCCAGCAATCTCAAGCTCCACATCCGTCCGCCGGTGCCGGCGGGCTTTCAGTTGGAACTCCGGCCCTATCAGTTGGAGGGCTTCCACTTCCTCGCTTATCTTACTTCAAACAATTTCGGCGGTTTGCTCGCGGACGACATGGGTCTCGGTAAAACCGCGCAGGCCATCTGCTGGATGCTGTGGCTGCGCGAGCGGGCCAGCCGCAACGCAGAGGGTGAGGCGCAGGATATTCTCCCGTGCCTCGTCGTCGCACCAAAATCGGTGCTCGATGTCTGGGCGGGTGAGACGGTGAAGTTCTCGCCGGGCCTGCGCGTGCAGGTCATCCGCGACAAAACGGAACTCGACGTGACCCGTCTGGGCACCGACATTGATGTGCTGGTGATGAACTACAGTCAGCTTCGGGTGAACGCCGAGAAGATGAAACCCATCGAGTGGCTCAGCGTCGTGCTCGACGAAGGCCAGCAGATCAAAAACCCTGACAGTATCGCCGCCCGCGCCGCGCGTGAACTCAAGAGCGCCAACCGTCTCGTGCTCAGCGGCACACCCATTGAGAACCGCCTGCTCGACGTCTGGAGCCTCATGGCTTTCGCGATGCCCGGCGTGCTGGGGAACCGCAAGTATTTCCGCGACCGCTTTGACCGCCGCAAGGACGCCGGTGCGCAACTCCGCCTCAGTGCCCGGCTGCGTCCCTTCCTGCTCCGCCGCACCAAGAGTCAGGTGGCGCTCGATTTGCCGAGCCGTACGGAGGAGGATATCCTCACTAATCTGGAGGACGGCCAGGAGGAACTCTACCAGGCGGAGTTGCAAAAGATGCAGCGCCTCGTGCTCGGATTCGGGAGCGATGCGGAGGTGAAGCAAAACAGCTTCGCCATTCTCCAGGGTCTCATGCGACTGCGCCAAATCTGCTGTCACCCGGTGCTCATTGATGAGGCCCACAAGGACAAGTCCAGCGCCAAGATGACCGCGCTGTTTTACCTGCTCGATCAACTGCGGGAGTCGAACCACAAGGTGCTCGTCTTCTCGCAGTTCACTTCGATGCTCGACATCATCAAAGCCCGGCTCGTCGAGGAGGACCGTCCGTATCTTCTCCTCACCGGCCAGACCAAGGACCGCAGCGAAGTCGTGCGCACGTTCCACACCAGCAAGGACCCTCACGTCTTCCTCCTCAGTCTCAAAGCCGGCGGCACCGGTCTCAATCTCACCGCCGCGAGTTACGTCGTGCTTTACGATCCGTGGTGGAATCCCGCGGTCGAGCAGCAGGCGATTGACCGGACCCACCGCATTGGCCAGACGAATCCCGTTATCGCCTATCGTTTGCTGGCGCGAAACACCGTGGAGGAAAAGATCCGCCGCCTCCAGGCGCAGAAGCAGCAGCTCGTCACCGGCGTGCTCGGCGATGAGAGCTTCACCAGCAATCTCGACCTCAACGACGTCCGCTCCCTCTTCACCCGCGACGAGGATCCGGCGGACGAAGCTCCGAAGAAAGCCCGCCGCATCCCGCGCCGGCGGTCACCGCTGCTGGTGGACGGGGTGTAGAGCCCTGGTTTATGCTGCCATGCCAGCCGGGGCATCATGGAGCACCATCAGCTTCTCCACAGTGAGCGGCAGCAGAGCGAAAGCGCGGCCCCGGTTTCTTCATTGCGCTGCTCTGACATGGGTTTAATTTCCGTTTTAGTTATGATTGGAAACGCGATTCTATTACTTTTGCTAAGCGCGATTTTCGTCCGCGCTGATCCGGCGGCGGACAAACTCACCGCTGCGGGCATCACTGAATTTTCCGTCGCTTACCAGGCATGGGATGGAGAGCGCTTCGGGAAAGCTGCGGAGTTGTTCCGCCAGGCGGAGGAGCGGACCCGGGCTTCCGCCACAAACTCCTGCTGGCGGGGTACCGCCTTGTTTCACCGGATGCTCCAGTTGAAATCAACATCGGATACCAAAGCCGCCTCTGCGGCGATGGATGCGGCGGTCGCTTCACTCGAAACCGCCGTAAAGCTGGACCCGGAAAGCGCCGAGTCGCACGCCCTGCTCGGCACGCTTTACGGCATGAAGATCGACGGCAGCGTGGGCAGGGCGATTCGCTACGGACGACTTATCCAGAGTCATCAGGAACAAGCGTTGAAACATGGCCCGGGAAACCCGCGTGTCCGCTATTTACTTGGAACCGGACAGTTTCACATCGCGAAGGATGCCGGCGGCAAACGCGAAGCACTTAATACGCTGCTGGCTGCGGAAAAGTTGTTCAATGCGGAGGCCCGGCAACCCGTGAAGGGTTTCGAACCACGCTGGGGATATGTCAGTTGCCTTACTTTCATCGCGCGCTCATACGAGTCGCAGGGACAACAAACCGAGGCCTTGGCCTATTATCGAAAAGCCCTCGCGGCAAACCCGGCAGATCAGGTGGCCAGGGAAGGAGTCGCCCGCCTCAAAGGAAAGTAAGGATGCTCACCCGAAGGGGGCTTCGCGGCAGGGAGATTGAAACCACGTCTGGTTCAGGGCGGCGGGTGAATCGCTCCCATGCGTCTGCAGCAGGCGGCTCAAACGTAGGAAGAGGCGGCGAAACGCTTGAGGAAGCGTCTCCCCGGACTCGCCACAGGTCACCCGGCGGGCAATGACTGTCGTGAAATCCACATTTTGATTGAGGGGCAAGGCCGCTACTACTTCGCTTGAACAAATCCTGATTAACAACCCGATGCATTTTCTCCCATGAACAACAAGCAAGTCATCGTGATTGGATCCGGCCTCGGCGGATTGTCAGCGGCCATCTCGCTGGCCCAGGAGGGCTATGCCGTCACCATCCACGAGAAGAACGCGAAAATCGGAGGCAAACTCAATGTGCTCAAGGAGCAGGGTTACACGTTCGACCTTGGACCGTCCATTCTTACGCTGCCACACATTTTCGAACGGTTGTTCGAGCGCTCCGGCCGGAAGATGAGCGACTACTTCAGCATCCGCCCGCTGCGCCCGCACTGGCGGAATTTCTTCGAGGACGGCAAGGTCGTGGACCTCTATCCGGAACCGGAATTGATGGCGGAGGAGGCGCGCAAGGCAGGTGAGGATCCAGCCAACGTGGTGCGGTTCCTGAAATACTCCGCCGACCTCTACGATCTCGTCAATGGCGGCTACTTTGAACAGGGGCTCGACACCGCCAAAGAATTCCGGCGTTTTTACGGCCCGGGCAACTTCCTCAAGTTCGATCTGTTCCGGACGATGCATGGCGGAGTGAAGCGCTTTCTCAAAACGCC
>JANNVM010000931.1:0-2400 GCA_031414455.1 Verrucomicrobiota bacterium | reverse complement strand
TCCGTGCGGTGAACCTGTCCGCCGCAGTCCACAAACTTTTTGGCGACATGGGCCGCCTCCGTGATGTGAAATGCCCGCGGCACTTCGCCGCCGCCGGGCAGAAGGATGTGGAACGGTTTCTCCCGGTGCTGGGTCAGGACGCTTTTGAATTCTGTGAGGTTCATGTGTGGCAGTTGGTTTGGGGTTAGGGAAAAAGGTCAGCAACAGCGGGACGCCCCGGTTTAGGTGAGGGCCGGCGGGATGGCACGGCGGCGCGGGCTCTTGCAGTCCGTCTGGCCGCGCAGGGCCACGCGTTCGGCGGTGCGTTTGCGGTCCACGGCAAACTGGGGATCAGCCGCGAGCGATGCCGCGAAGTGATGCCGCATGGCTTCAAACAACGGGCGCACCGATGGCACCATGCTGTAAAATGCCCACTTGTCCCGCCGGTGTACTTCCAGCAGCCCTGAGGTCCTCATGGTGGCGAGATGGCTGGAGAGGGTGCTCTGCGGCAGGCGCAGCCCGTCTTCGAGTTCGCACACGCAGAGCGTCTGGTCCGCCACCAGCATGGCGATGCGCCACCGGGTTTGGTCGGCCAGTGCGTAAGCGAAGGAGACGGCTTCGAACATGGAGCTTTTCATATCGGGAAAACCCGATTCGGCAATCTTCCATGTGAAAATTTTGAAATCTGCGGAGGTGCCTCCGCAACTGTCAGGGTGCGGGAACGTTTTTTTTAACGGCAGCGGCGTTCTCTTTCATGGAGCGCTGGCGCTGATACGCGGCAAAGGCCTGAGCACCGATGCGGGCGCGGAGTTGAAGATCGGCGAGACGCTGGGTGTCGAGCCACTTTTTCCGGTACTCGGGGGCGGCGGGGTCCGCGGATTCACCGCCGACTGCTTCGATGAATTGATTCTGGATTTCCTCCACGGCCTGCACCTGCGCCGGCTCCCACTGGAATTCTCCGGGCATGTCGCGGAAGGCGAAGGGCATTACAGGGATTTTGTCAGGGCGGCGGTGCTGCGAACGCAGGGCAGGCGATACTGGTGAATCCGTCCCCGCCGCCGCTTCGTGTGTGGCCCTCCGGGCACTGAATCCATCAGGCTTGCCGCCGGTGACGCCCGTCCCGGGAGGGTTGTCCGGGCCGGCCTTTCTGTATCCGGCAGCTTGCGGTGCTGGCGAAGAGTGGACCGTGGCAGCAGGACCGCGGCGGCCGCGTGATTCCGGCGATTCACTTCCCGCCGTGCAAAGCCACACGGTAAAGGCCGCCGCAGCGGCGGCAGCCATGGCCGCAGCAATGAGTCCGGCATTCATGATGAAAAAGAAAAAAGCGCTGCGGGTGGTGAGACACCCGCAGCGCCGGTTGATTTGGGAGGATGCTGCAGGGGCAGATCAGAGCGGAGTGACGTCGCCGCCCTCCACGGTGCGCTCGACTTTCATGTCGCTGAGTTTGGTGCCGGAGACGCTGGCATCGAAATCACGAATGCGGGCGGCAAGCTGATTGGCGATGGCGATATTGGCGTAGCCGGAGCGGTGATAGAGGAGCTGATAGGACCAGTAGGTGTATTGCCCTTCATGCACCGCGGTGGGCGAGTAGGCCACACCATTCCATGTGAGGGTGGCGCCCCCCCGGAAGGCCACGGCAGGCGCGCTGGTGTAACCCGTGCCGCCGTTAGTGAGCGTGAGGCCGGTGATGACGCCGTTCGCACCGATGACAGGCGTGGCCGCCGCGCCGGTGCCGCCGCCGCCGCTCAGGACGACGAAAGTGCCGGGGCCGTAATTCGTGCCGCCGGTGCCAATGGTGATGCTGGTGACCGGACCGGCAGTGGGGAGCGAGGCGACCGCTGCCGTAGCGGTAGCAAGGTCGCCGGGATTCACATTCGCCGCATCATTGATGCCGGCATAAGAGACCAGATGGGCCGGATTGTTCAGATTGGTGGCACTGCCAGGGGTATTCAGCGCGGTAACGAGATTGCCGCCGCCGAGATAACCGGAGTGACCTTCCGGCCACGGGCCAACCGCCGGCCACGGAATCAGATTAGTGACGGGATTGCCCACGACCTGATACTGAGTGGGATTGGAGGAACTGCCAAAGAGGCAGTCCGCAAAGGTCGCGGTGCGGGTGCCGGATTCCTCATCGCGCCCTGTGGCCAGGACCGTCGTAGCCGCATCGGCAGGGACTCCGGTGAAGAGCGAGAGGGGCGTGCCGCCGCTGAGGATGTTTGTGGCCAGCCAGGGAGTCATGTTCCGCAGGGAGACCGGGGCACCGTTATTGCGAACCCACTGGAAGACAATGGTGCCGACCCGGGTGCCCACGAGCACCGGTGTCTTGAAGTCGGTGGAGCTTTGGAACGTGTCCGCCATCGTGATATCGGCAGTGACCGGAGCGTCATAGACGATACCGCCGCCGCTCAGGAGAGTACCGCC
>JANNVM010000930.1:0-3506 GCA_031414455.1 Verrucomicrobiota bacterium | reverse complement strand
CTGGCCGCCGGCTACCTCAGCGACCTCTATACGCTCCTCGGCCACGAAGGTTATGCCGATGGCGCGAATCCGACCATCTCCACCGATGACGCCAGCGAGACCACCGAGATCAACACGAGCCGGTTCTCGTTTGAAAACCAGGTGGCCAGTTCACTTCAGGAAGAACTCGCCCTGCTCCGCGGTCGCGATGCCTCCGGCACCCGGGTGGATGTCTCTCCGGCTTACAACCGGCTCTACTGGAACTACACCGGCGGCATCAACGCCGGCGAAGCCCTCTACGCCACGAATTATAACATCAAGGAAAAGGCCGGCAGCAGCACCGCCGACGGTGTCATTGATGCTGCCGATGCGCAGCGCATGTTCCCCCAGGGCCATGGCGATGCCTACGGACACTATCTCACCGCCCTCAAGGGTTACTACCGACTGCTTTCCAGTCCTAACTTCTCATGGCAGCGCCGCGCGGAAGCGGTGCTCGTGCTCGGCCAGGCAGTGACGGTGGACTTCGTGGATGAGCGGAAATTCGCCGGCGATGCCTCTTACCTCGCCCAGGCCGCGCAGCAGATCTGCGCCCTGACCTACCGCCAGCAATACAACGAAGGCGCCTCCGGCTGGAGCCATTTCCGTGACACGGCCACCGCGCCCAACACCACGGAGAAGCGCAACTGGGGACTCGATGAATGGACCAGCCGCAGCGCGCAGGGCAGCTACTACCACTGGGTCGTCGCCAATGCCCTGCTGCCCGACGTGGATACCTACCACACCGGCGTCGAGAAAATTGACCGCACCACGGTGCCGGAACTCAATGAGCTGGCCACCGCGCTCACCTCGTTCCAGACCACGCTGGACAATGCCAGCGCCCGTCTCAACCCGCTCGGCCTCAGTCCCGGCGCGATCCAGTTCGACATTGATTCCACCTTCCTTGAGGTGGGCTCGACCGCCGGCATCGGGGACAATGCCGTCCAGGGAATGGGCCACTTTGACCAGATCCGCGAGCGCGCCATGAAGGCCGTGGTCAATGCCGCCGGGGCCTTCCAGCAGGCCGCCCGCATGACCCGCAGTCTGCGAAATCAGGAAAACCAGGTGGACGACTACAATTGGGAAATCGTCAGCCAGGAGCGCGCTTTCCGGAACCAACTCATCGAAATCTACGGACGTCCCTACGAAGGCGATGTCGGACCGGGCAAGACCTACAAGCAGGGCTACTACGGACCGGACCTCTTCCAGTGGTTCGTCGTGGACCGCCCCAATGCCCTGGTGGACACGACCGTCAGCGACAGCGTCAAATTCCGCATCTGGAAGGTCACGGACCGGGAGTTCAAAGTCCCGACTCTGACAGGCGAGGGCATCATCGCGGACTACGATGTCTATAACGAGAACGGCAATGCCGTGAGGCAGGAAGTCGAAGTCACCGCCTACCCCAATCAGTTCATCCAGTATTCCGATGTCTGGCTGCCGGGACTGGGGGCGCGCCCCGAAACCGGTGAATTGCAGGCCGCCCTGCTCGATGCCCACCGCGCCTTCCACGGCGTCAAGGATGGTCTCTACAACGTGAAGGTGCTCCAGCATCGCTTTAAACGTGAGGGCGGCCTCCTCATGGAGGCACTCGCGGCTCACCACGAGCATTTGGGCGCTCAGGATGCGACGCGGGACTCTGTCATCATCATGCTGACGCTTCAGAAGACTCTGGAAACGGTTGCAGAAGCTACCGGAGTCGCAGCCGAGGCAGTCGTGCTGACTGGCGAAGCGGCGGCTGAGTTTCTTCCTACAGTTGTCGGCCTCGCCGTCGATGCGACCTCCGCAGCACGCGGCGCTGCCAAATCAGCTGCTGCTGTCGCGTGGGCGATTACCAGAATCCTTTCCGCCGCATCAAGATCGGCCGCCGGGTTCATGGACGTGGGTGTCGCCGGCCAGACCATGGCGCTCGACCGCCGGCTGGCGGCGATCGGCTTCGGCCTCGAAGAACAGCAGCGGGCCTACGAACTGGAGAATCTCTACCGCGACCTAACGACCCAGGAGTATGCGCTGGCCCATCCGCTGGCTGCCTACCAGGCCGCCAACGAAAAAGTGCTCAGCATTCTGGGCCGCGGCCAGCGGGTGCTGGAAGAGCGGGACGCCTTCCGCAAACGCGCCGCCGCCGTCGTCCAGGGCTACCGCACCAAAGACGTGACCTTCCGTGTGTTCCGCAATGAAGCGCTGGAGCAGTATCGTTCTCTCTTCGATCTCGCCAGCCGCTACACCTACATGACGGCGAAAGCCTATGACTACGAGACCGGCCTGCTCGGCAGCACCGAAGGCCAGGCGTTCATCTCCAGCATCGTCGCCAGCCGCTCCATGGGCGATGTGCGCGACGGCGATGTCTTCGCGACCGTTAGTTCGCTGGGTGATAACGGTCTGGCCGGTGCCATGGCCAAGATGCACGCCGACCACGAGGTGGCCGAGGGTCGCCTCGGCATCAACAACCCGGAGATCTACAGCACCCTCTTCAGCCTGCGGGGGGAACACTTCCGCATCCTTGATGATCCTAACCAGACCGCCGACGACGAGGCATGGCAGCAGACGCTGGAGCAGTTCTTCAAAGCGAACCTCCTCGCCGATCCCGACGTGGCCACATGGTGCCGCAACGTGAAGCGACCCGACGGCCGGCCGGTCCCCGGCGTGGTCATTCCGTTCAGCACCACCATTCAGCACGGGCTCAACTTCTTCGGCCATCCGCTGGCCGCCGGCGACCATGCCTTCACGGCGACGAATTTCTCCACCAAGATCCAGAGCCTCGGCATCGCCCTGCCCGGCTACGTCGGCATGGACGAATACGCTGCCGGCGATCCCACCGCCGGAACGCCGGCCCTGTCCGATCCGGACGCCCTCGCCGCCACGCCGTATCTCTACGTGATCCCCACCGGGACCGATTACATGTATGCCCCGCCGCTGGGCAACGAACTGTTCGAACGCTCATGGCTCGTCGAAGACCAGGCGGTTCCGCTGCCCTTCAACATCGGAGCATCGGCCTTCAACAACACTCAAATCTTCAATGCCAACGGCACCCTGACCGAAAGACCCTGGGTGCTGCGCCAGCATCAGTCCTTCCGGCCCGTCGCGGACCCGTCCATCCTGCTCGGCGGGCTCCCGACCGAGTTCACCAGCCACCGCCTCGTCGGCCGCAGCGTCTGGAACAGCGGATGGAAAATCGTTATCCCCGCCTACACGCTGCTCAACGACGAACAGGAAGGCCTCAGCCGCTTCGCAAGGACCGTGCGGGACGTCCGCCTCTTTATCCGGAGTTACAGCTACTCCGGCAACTAGCGGCGGAAATTCGAAGCCCGAAAACCGAACTCACGAACCCCGCCATGATTTCACACTCGTTATTCGCGCATCGAAAATCCTTCGTGTTTCTAATTTCGTGCTTCGTCATTCCGGTGGCACTGATCGGTTGTCGCCGCACCGAAACGTCCCCGCCCGCTGAGACTTCGGCAGCATCGCTTAAAGCAGAGCCGGCCACGCTGCACGAA
>JANNVM010000929.1:0-3996 GCA_031414455.1 Verrucomicrobiota bacterium | reverse complement strand
GAGCGAGACTTTTTTCGTCACCGCGGGCGTCGCCGCGTTCTTTGCCGCCACCAGTTGGCCGATGATGTCCGCACGAATATCGGCATACAGTGGATGATCCTGAAGTTCCCTGCGGTCGCGCGGCCGTTCCATGTCCACGGGAATCTCGCGGCCCAGCGTCGCGCCGCCAGAGGCCCCGGGCAGCAGCGGAATGACGCGATCCGCCATGAGGATGGCTTCGTCAGGGTCATTGGTGATCCAAATGACCGTCGTGCGGTTCCGCAGCCAGATGTCGCTGATTTCATCCTGCAAAGTCGCGCGGGTCAGAGCGTCGAGCGCACTGAGCGGCTCATCGAGGAGCAGCACCCGCGGCTGCATAGCCAGTGCCCGCGCGACGGCCACGCGCTGCCTCATGCCGCCGGAGAGTTCTTTGGGCCGCTTGTTCGCGGCGTGACCAAGCTTGACCATACTCACATATTTCGCAGTGTGATCGGCGCGCTGTTCTCTCGTCCAGTTGGGATACACTTCGTCCACTGCCAGCCGGACGTTCTCGCTGACCGAAAGCCACGGCAGCAGCGAATAGTTCTGGAAGATCACCCCCCGGTCATGCCCCGTCCCTTTGATCGCCTTGTCCTGCATTTGCATAGTGCCGGAATCAGGCCTCAGCATCCCGGCGATCATGGAGATAAGCGTCGTCTTTCCGGTGCCGGAATAGCCGATGATGGCAACGAAATCGCCCTCGTTCACCGAAAGGTTGATATCGTGCAGCACCCGTGTGCGCATTTTGCCGGTGCCGTGACCCTTGGCGACCGTGTTTAGTTCAAGAAATGGCATCGGAAATTTATGATTGGTGATCTATGATTTATGATTTGATTGGCGGATTATGACCCGGGAAGAATTGATCGAACGAACAATGGAGTTCGCTGTGCGAGTCTTGACGCTTGTCGAAGCTCTGCCGCGAGGTGTGGCAGGCCGTACCATTGGAAATCAGTTGGCGCGAAGCGGCACTTCTGTGACCGCTAACTATCGGGCTGCCATTCGGGGCAAGTCGCGCGCTGACTTCGCCAACAAGATCAACATTTGCCTTGAGGAGGCAGATGAGTGTGCCTGTTGGATAGAACTCGCTATGCGCAAGCGACTTCTCCCTTCCAAGCGACTTAAACCACTTCTTGAGGAAGCGGTGGAACTGACGCGCATCTTCAATGCGACGCTTTCCTCCACCAGAGAGAAATCGTAAATCACCAATCATAAATCATAAATCCCTGGTTCATGCGGTGCGAAGCCGGTTCTCCACCGCACTCATCACCCGGTCGATGATCAGTCCGACAATCCCGATGACGAGAATGGACAGGATGATGTGCGCGTGTTTTCCGGCATTGTATTGTTGATAGAGAAAGCCTCCGACCCCGGGGCGACCGGTGAGCATTTCCACCGCCACGATGACCAGCCATGCCATGCCCAGAGACAGGCGGAAGCCGGTGAACATATTGGGCAGCGATGCGGGGATCAGGACTTTCGTGAGAGTCTTGAGCTTCGAGAGCTTGAGCACCCTCGCCACATTAAGATAGTCCTGAGGGACGGCACGGACACCTACGGCGGTGTTGATGACCGTGGGCCACATGGCGCAGATGGCGATGGTGAACAGCGCGGCGGCGTCCGAGGGACCAAAAGCCACTTTGCCGTCGCCACCCATCATTTTCACCGAACTGAACAGGACGAGTCCGAGTGGAAACCACGCCAGCGGTGAAACGGGGCGCAGCACCTGAACGATGGGATCCACCATTTGGGTAAAGCGTTTCGACAGGCCGAGGAGAAATCCCAGCGGCGTCCCCAGAGCGAGCGCGATGAGATAGCCTTTCGCCACCAGGCTGAGCGAGAGAAGCGTGAAGGCGAGCACCCCCTGATCGAGTTCACCGCGCTTCTCCATCGGCTTCATAACATAGGGTTTACTCTCCGTCCATGTCTCAACCGGCGACGGGAGGTCCGGAGAGATGCCGGCGCGTTTCGTGACCGTGACGGGGTCTCCAAAATCGTCCACGGTCTGCGTTGTGGTGGATCGCCCGGCGATGACGGCCCACAGGAGCACAATCGCGAAGATCCCTATAAAAGGCAGCACGAGGCTGTCCCATCGAAGGTTGCGCAGGTATTTCATGGAATTAGCCTTTGATGCTCTTCACGGCGAACGAGGCGGCGAAGGCCTCGGGATCGCCTTTGGGGTCGAAAGTGGTGCCGTCGAAGAACTTCTCCGGCGTCTCGCTGAGGCCGCCGTGTTTATAGCCGATTTCCTTCATGGCTTCCTCGTAGATGTCATGGCGCATGACTTGTTTGGCTATAGCCTCATACTCCGGCGCGCCGTCAGTGAAGCCCCAGCGGCGGAGTTGCGTGAGCCACCATTTGGCAAATTTTGGCTGCGGGTAGTTGCAGTTCCGGTCGCTGAACGTCATGTAGTCCGGATCCTTGAGTTTACGCCCGTCGCCAAAGATATACTTGCCCTGGAGGCGTCCGAGAATGGTCTCAGGCGGGCAGTTGATGTAGCTCGCTCCACTCACGATTTTCGCGCCCTCGACGCGGTTGTCCATCTTATCGAGCCAGACACCGGCCTCGTGCAGCGCTTTGAGCACGGCTTTTACGGTCTTTGGATTCTTGTCCGCGAATTCTTCGGTGAAGGCGCAGACTTTTTCCGGATGGTCTTTCCAGATGGCTTGTGTCGTGATGGCGGTGAATCCTATTTCCTCAGCAATCGCCCGCGCATTCCACGGCTCGCCGACACAGTAGCCGTCCATCTTGTCCACCTTCATATTCGCCACCATCTGGGGAGGCGGAATGGTGATGAGATTAATGTCACCGCCACCGCCGGACGCATCGCCAGGATGAATCCCGCCCGCGGCCAGCCAGTAGCGAATCCACATCGCGTGCGTGCCAGGCGGGAACGTCATGGCGAATGTCATCGGCGTGCCGCCCTTCTTCGCAGCATCTACGATAGGCTTCAGTTTTTTCGGATCGTCGGCCACTTTGCCGGCGAGCGATTTTTTCAGCGTAATGGCCTGACCGTTCCGGTTGAGCAGAAAGGGCACGACCATCGGTTTCTTTGGTGCGCCGCCGAGGCCCATGGTGCTGGCAATGGGCATGCCGAGCAGCATGTGCGTGGCCTGAATGTCGCCCGTGCCGAGCGAGTCGCGGATGGCCGCCCAGCTCGCACCCTTGGCCACAGTAGAATTGACGCCGTACTTCTTAAAGATGCCTTTTTCGTGAGCGATCACGATGGAGGAACAATCCGTGAGTGCGATGATGCCGATCTTCACATCTGCGGTTTCCGGCGAATCGTCTGCATAGGCGGTGCCGACCCAGCCTTTGGGCAGGCCGGCGAAGAGTGTGGCCACGGCACCGGCCGAGGTGCGGCGCAGGAACGAAGCGCGGGTAAGTTTACGGGTGGTTTGATTCATGGTGTTGGGTTGACTTGGGTAAGGAAAATTCAGCTCGCCTGGCGCCAGCAAAGGCGCAGCAGTTCATCACGACGGCTGTCTTTCGGCAGCACCTCATGGCGGATAAGTTCGTTGAGGATCCATTCTCCGCGGCCGGCGGTGGGTTGGTTGGCATCCTGACGATGGAAGATGATGAGTGATGAAGCATCGCGGCTGCCGCCCGCGCCGTCGGGAAAGGGCCCGATCAGGCTGGCTTCGAGCACCCTGCATTTTGGAAAGTGGCCGGTATCGGCAAGGATCTCCGCGAGACGCCTGCGGTTCTTTGGCGCATCACACCACCGGCAGGACTCGCTGAGCGCAGCAAGCAGCCGCTGAAGCCGGTCCGGTGATTCCGCGGCAAATTTTTCATGCACGAGAAGGACTTTCTCCGGATGCCCCGGGGCGAGATCGCTGCTGAGCGCCGGGCACCAGCCGCTGCCTTCACTGACAGCAAGTGAGTTCCACGGCTCGCCGGAGCAGAATCCGTCCAGCAGTCCGGCAGCCATGCATTCCGGCATGAGCCGGGGCGGTAATATGACGTGACGCACATCCTTGT
>JANNVM010000928.1:0-1816 GCA_031414455.1 Verrucomicrobiota bacterium | reverse complement strand
CCGGGAGGCGCTTGCCGATCTGGCGACTCAAAGAGCAGCCATCGAGAAAACCGGGACGAAGCTGGCACTCGTTCATATGGGAACCCCGGAAGCATTTGCGGAGTTCGCCGGCAGCTACGGCCTCAGTGATGTTCCCGCAGTGTCTGATCCCGATCGTCGTCTTTACCGCGGGCTTGGTCTGCGTCGCGGAAGGCTTTCCCAATTGCTCGGATGGAGTGTCTGGCGGCGCGGCGCGAAGGCGTTTTTCTCGGGCCATCGTGTTGGAAGGCTGGAAGGCGACGGCACGCAAATGCCGGGCGTCTTTCTCGTCCGTGATGGTCGTGTGGCGGGCCGCTTCGTGCATGCCACCGCAGCGGACAGGCCTGACTACGTGGCTCTCTGCAGCATTCCCTCCGCATCGTGATCACGTGGTTCTCTGCTGCGGTCAACTGAGCACGCCGCTCACCACGTCCCCGCTGACGTTTGTTAGGCGGCGGTTGATGCCATTGTGATAGTAAGTGAGGGCGGTGTGATCGAGTCCGAGTAAATGCAGCACCGTGGCGTGGAAGTCCGGCCACGTCACGGGGTCCTGCACGGCGGTGTGGCCGAAGTCGTCGGTGGCCCCAAAGGCGAAACCGTGCTTCAGGCCGGCACCGGCCATCCAGACGCTAAAGCCGTGGGGATGATGATCGCGTCCGGGGCCGACTTTGCCGGATTCACTCTGTGCATACGGAGTGCGGCCGAACTCTGACGTGAAGAGAACCAGCGTGTCGTCCAGGAGGCCTCGCTGCCGAAGGTCTTTGAGGAGCGCGGCGACAGGTTGATCAATGCGGACGGCTTCGGCGGTGTGGTTCTCCTTCACATTTTCATGACCGTCCCAGTTGATGCGCGGCGAACCGAATGCCCCGCCGCTGAACAACTGCACGAAGCGCACGCCGCGTTCGAGCAGACGGCGGGCGAGCAGGCAGTTGCGGCCGAAGTCGCGGGTGCTGTCCGTGTTCAGTCCGTAGTCCTCGCGGGTGGTGTCCGATTCGTTCTTAATGTCCGTGACCTCCGGCACCGCGAGTTGCATGCGCGCGGCGAGTTCGTAGCTGCGGAGCCGGGCTTCGAGCACGTCATCCGCGCCGGTGGCGGCGAGATGGCCGGCATTCAACTGCGCGAGCAGTCGCAGTGAATCGCGTTCGTGTTCGGCGCTCACTTCGCGGGCAGGAACCAGATCGCGCACCGGTGCGCCGCGTGATTGCAGCGCCACGCCCTGATGCCGTGCGGGGAGAAATCCATTTGCCCAGTTGGCCGTCGTGCCGGCCGGGAGCCCGCGGGCATCGGGCAGCACCACGAACGCCGGCAGGTTGTCGTTCTCACTGCCGAGCGCGTAACTGATCCATGAGCCCATGGCAGGAAAGCCGTTGAAACGAAAACCGCTGTTCTCCTGGAATGTCGCGGGTGTGTGATTTGAAGAGTCAGCCACCATTGAGCGGATCACGCACAATTCATCGGCCACGCCTCCGATGTGAGGGAACAGCTCCGAAATCCACAGGCCGCTCGCGCCGCGCTGTTTGAAGCTCCAGTCCGGCGCGCGCAGCGGCCCGACTTTTCCAAAGAATGGATCCAGCCGCTCCACGGTCGGCATCGCCTGCCCGTGGCGCTTCGCCAGTTCCGGTTTGTAGTCGAACGAATCCACTTGGCTGAGCCCGCCGCACAGGCAAATGTGGATCGCCCGTTTTGCGCGCGGCTGGAATGCCGGCGTCAGTGAATCCGCCTTTCCGGTGCTCAGCAATGAAAGCGCCGCCGCCCCGCCGAGACCGCCGCCCACCCACGACAAGAATCCGCGCCGGGA
>JANNVM010000927.1:0-6749 GCA_031414455.1 Verrucomicrobiota bacterium | reverse complement strand
CCTGCATGATGAACCAAACATCACCCGTTCCCGGACAGCGCTGGATCAGTGACACTGAACCCGAACTCGGTCTTGGCATTATTGTGGAGGCGGATGCCGCCATGGTGGTCATCGAGTTTCCGGCCGCAAATGAGCGCCGCAATTACGCGCGGCAGTCGGCTCCGCTGCGCCGCGTGCGCTTTCAACCGGGCGACCGGGTGCAGGATGCCGAGGTGCTTTCCGTTTCCGCGCGCGACGGGCTCTACTATTATTTGACGGCCGCCGGTGAAGTGCCGGAGTCGGCGCTGCCAGGGGCGATGAGTTTCAGCAAGCCGGAGGACCGGCTCCGCGCGGGGCGCGTGGATGAGGATGCACTGTTCAAGCTGCGGCTTGAGGCGCTGCTGCGGCGGGCGAAAATGAGGCAGTCGCCGGTGCGCGGGTTTGCCGGTGCGCGGGTGGATCTGCTGCGGCATCAGATGTTTATCGCGTCGGAGGTTTCCTCACGTCTCGCGCCGCGCGTACTCCTGGCGGACGAAGTGGGGCTTGGCAAAACCATCGAGGCGGGGCTCATTCTTCACAGGCTGCACCTGACAGGTCGCGCGGCGCGGGTGCTCATCCTTGTGCCGGAGCCGCTGGTCCATCAGTGGTTTGTGGAACTGCTGCGGCGCTTCAATTTGCTCTTCAGCCTGTTCGATGAAGAGCGCTGCGAATCGCTGGACCGGGGCGAGGGGGCAACAAACCCGTTTTTGGATAGTCAACTCGTGCTGTGCAGTGTGGACTGGCTGGCGGGTCCGCCGGCGGAGGATGGCGGGAACCGCGGTGAGCAGGCGGCGGCGGCGGGATGGGACTTGCTCATTGTGGACGAGGCTCATCACCTTGAATGGCATCCGGGCGCGCCGCGGGAGAAGTATCAACTTGTCGAAAAACTCGCCGCGGCGACGCCAGGTGTGCTGCTACTGACGGCGACGCCGCAGCAGTTGGGGCCAGAGGGGCATTTTGCCAGGCTTAGGCTCCTCGATCCGGAACGTTATCCGTCGCTGGAGCAATTCATGGCGGAGTCGGAGCACTATGGCGATGTCGCCCATGCACTGTTGCGTCTTGAGTCGGGTGGAAAACTGAAGGCGGAGGACCGCTCTCTGTTCGCCGCGAAGTCAGATCAACTCCGCCGCCTGGCCGATGCCGTCGCCGCGGGTGATGACGCCGCCAGGGCCCCGCTGGCGGCGGCATTGCTGGATGCCTTTGGTCCGGGGCGCGTGATGTTCCGCAATTCCCGGCGAGCCCTGGCAGGGTTCCCGCAGCGCAAGGTCCACCTCGCTCCGATCGAAGCCGGCACTGAGATCAAATGGCTCGCCGCACTGCTGCGTTCGCTGCAGCAGGCGAAAGTTCTCCTCATCTGCCGCTCGCGCCCGCTGGCGGAGGAATTGCACGCCGCACTGCTCACCGAAATCCAGGTGGACGCCGGACTTTTCCACGAGGGCCTGACACTTCTCCAGCGCGACCGCAATGCGGCATGGTTCGCGGCGACGGACGGTGCGCGGATTTTAATCTGCTCAGAGATTGGCAGCGAGGGCCGCAATTTCCAGTTCGCGCATCATCTCGTGCTCTACGATCTGCCGGAGAATCCTGAGTTGTTGGAACAGCGCATCGGGCGACTCGACCGCATCGGGCAAACGGCGACCATTCACATCCACGCGCCGTATGTGCGGGGCACCGCCGGGGAAAGTCTGGCGCGCTGGTATCACGAAGGACTCGATGCTTTTCAGCAGACGCTGCACGGCGCGGCAGAGATTGCGGCGGAGGTGAGCGGCGAGTTGCAGGCGGTGTTGGTGGAAGAGTCGGGCTTGCCTGGTCTCATCCAGCGCACCCGCCGGCTTCGCACCGCTCTCACCAAACGCCTTGCCAGAGGCTACGACCTCCTTCTGGAGAAAAACTCCTGCCGTGATGAGGTTACCGCGGAAATCATCGCGCCAATTCGTGAAGCGGATGCCGATGTAAAATTCGAAGCCTTCGTCATCCGCCTGCTGGATCATTTCGGCATGGAAATCGAGGAGCATTCCGCGCGCAGTTACATCCTGAGACCTGGCAATCTTCTCACCGATTCCCTTCCAGACATTCCCGGGGAGGGGCTCAGCATTACTTTCGACCGCACGCGCGCGCTGAGCCGTGAAGACCTCGCGTTTCTCACCGCCGACCATCCCCTCGTTCGCGGCGCCCTTGATCTCCTGCTTGGCGGCGAGCAGGGAAATGCCTCGTTCGTCACCTGGCGCGCCGGCGGCAGCGAGGCGCTGTTGCTGGAGGCTGTGTTTGTTATTGAGTGTGTCGCGCCCGCGTCGCTGCATGCCGATCGCTTTCTCCCCGCCACGGCCGTGCGCGTCGTGGTGGATCATACCCTCGCCGATCTCTCCGCCGACCGCGCGCTGCTCAAGGCCCGGGCCGAACCCGGCGAAATCGCCGCCATCGCTGCCGCCGGACCGCTCCGGGACAAATTCCTCCCCGCGATGCTGGAGAAAGCCCGGAGCATCGCCGCGGCAAAATCGGCCACTCTCACAGGCAATGCGCGCGCCGCCGCTGCGGCAAAACTCGGCAACGAAATCACGCGCCTCACCGCGCTGGGCGAACTCAACGACCACATTCAGGCGGGGGAACTCGATGCTCTCCGCGCGCATCAGGAAACACTCACCGCCGCGATCACCGGGGCGCAGATGCGCCTGGATGCGGTAAGACTGGTCCGGCGTATCTGAGAATCTGATTCCCGTTGCCAAGCCCAACCCCGGCGGCAGACTGCGCGCCTTTTTATCATGTCCGCCGTTCCGTTACAGCCATCGTTTGAGGAGTTTTTGACACTAGCCGCTCAGGGAAACCTGATCCCGGTCTGGGCGGAGTTGACGGCGGACTATGAGACGCCGCTTTCTGCCTTTGAAAAGATCGCGGACGGCGCGCCGCGGTTCCTTTTTGAAAGTGCGGAGACGACAGGCTTCAGCGGCCGCTATTCTTTCATGGGCGCGCATCCGCGGGCGACCATCACGGCGCGGGGCAGGGAAGTGGAGGTGCGGCATCGCGACGGCAAGGTGGAGACATTTCAGACGAAGGGCGATCCGCTGCGGGATCTGGAGGATTTCATGGCGCAATTTCGTCCCGTGGCTCAGCCGAGGCTGCCTGTCTTCTGTGGCGGGGCAGTCGGATTCCTGGCATACGACATGGTCCGCTTTTTTGAGCCCACCGTGCCCGTGGCGCCGAAGGACGAACTCGGACTCCCGGAGATGGTCTTCCTGATCGCCGACAGCCTCGTTGTTTTCGACCACCGCTACCGGCTGATGCAGGCGGTGGTGAATGTTTGCCTGCCTGATTTCCAGGATGCGCGCGCTGCTTATGACGACGCGCAGCGGAAGATTGCCGCGATGATCGAGCGGCTCAGTCGTCCACTGCATGTGAAGCCGATGGCTGCCGTCCCTGCCGCCACACCAGACACCGCGGTGAGCAACACGACGCGTGAGGAGTATCTCGGCATGGTGGAGAAGGCCAAGGAATACATCCGCGCCGGCGACATCTTCCAGGTCGTGCCCAGCCAGCGCTTCGAAGTTCCCTACACCGGGCGGCCGATCGAACTCTTCCGCGCTCTGCGGCATGTCAATCCCTCGCCCTACATGTTCTGCATGGAATTCGGCGATTTTTCGCTGGTTGGGAGCAGCCCGGAAGTCCACGTCCGCTGCATGAACGGTCGCGTGGACATTCGTCCCATTGCCGGCACGCGCTGGAGGGGAAAGACGGAAGTCGAAGACAACGCCCTCGCCGCCGAACTGCTCGCCGACGAAAAGGAACGCGCCGAGCATATCATGCTCGTGGATCTCGCGCGCAACGACGTGGGCCGCGTCAGCACTTACGGCACGGTCGTCGTCAGCGACCTCATGACCATCGAGCGCTACAGCCACGTCATGCACATTGTCAGCAATGTCCACGGAACGCTCGCGCCTGACAAAACGTCCTACGACGTGATGCGTGCCACTTTCCCCGCCGGCACTGTCAGCGGATCACCCAAAGTCCGCGCCATGCAGGTCATCAATGAGATGGAGAAAAGCAAACGCTGCGCCTACGCCGGCGCTGTGGGTTACTTTGGATTTGACGGCAACCACGACTCCTGCATCGCGCTGCGTACTGTCGTGCTGAGAAACGGCACGGCCTACGTCCAGGCTGGTGCCGGCATCGTGGCTGACAGTGTGCCCGAAAGCGAATACACCGAAACCGTGAACAAGGCCGCCGCGGCTCTGCGGGCAGTGGAACGCGCCGGCAGGTTGTAATTTATCCGAAACCGGCATGTCGCGACCGGCGGGGGCGCCGGGGAAATGCGCCATCTGCCGGAATCAGAGCGGGTCATTCACTTCGGTAAGCCGTCCGTAGATGGTGCCGCGCAGGGTCTTGCCCTCATGAGCATGGAAGGTATCGATCGTTGTGAATCCGTTAGGGCCGTGCTCGCCGAAGCGCAGGACGAGGGCGAAAGAGTGCCCTTTGATCACCGTGCGAAAGCCTGTACTCACGTCGGGGATCCAGACGTAGTCGGCGTCGGCGTCGGCATCCACTCCATTGTTAGGTGTGCTTTTGAGCGTAAAGGTGAAATTGAGCGACTCCTTCACACCGGGCGTGGTGAGGTCCATATCAATGCCGATCTGCACCGAGGTGGCATTCGTGCCGGTCCATGTCGTGCCGTTGTAGTATGCAAGGGTTCCGAGGACGAATTCCTCATCCGGTGCCACGTTGTTAAACTCGGCCCCGCTAAAGGTCAGGTCGTTCTGCTTTCCGTCGCTCGTGGTCGGATCGCCCCATTTGAAATTGGAGTTGCGCTGACCGGGACCGATATTGGTCTTCAGCCTGGTATCTCCCACCGGTGAATGAAACAGTCCCGCGGAAGTGCCGGAGAAGTAGATGGTTTCGTAGAGTTCGGTGCGCTGATCGCTGTCTTCGAAGTCCTCGGACCTGAGCGCCGCGGCATAGGTGCGGAGCCTTGTGGAGAGGTGGGGTGGGATTTGCAGCGGCGTGCCTGTATAGGCAAGCCACGGTCCGTTATCGAGGGAGTAATACAGGTTTGAGGTGCCCGGAACGTTGCGGTCCACCAGGGAAACGGTCAGCGCGGGGCTGAAGGCGCTGAAATCGTAGAGTCCGCCACCAAGAGAGACGTCCGGCGGTGCAAGGCGCGTGAATACGAACGGTACCCCGGGTTCTATGTTCGGAACGTCGGCTGTCGCGATCCCGACCGGAGCCCGTCCGGAGATTTGCGTTTCCTCGGAATCCCAGACCCATTTGTCCCTTTGTGCCAGGGACAGTGTTGTTGTTCGGTCCTCTTCCGCTTCGGCAAGAGCTGGATCAGCTCCCAGATCAAAGGATACGAAGCCGGTTCCGCTGGTGAGGAGTTCAAACCGTTGCGTCTCTGCGTTCCACACCGCACGCTCGGGCCCGGCAACGGTGATGAGTTCTCCCTGCAGCCGGGCGTCGAGCATGGTTCCTTTGAGCCCGGCCATTCGCTTGCTGCTCGCCTGACTGGCCTTCGCCTTCAGCCGGCTGATGACCTGCGCGCCATCGGCGGTGGCAGGAATGGTGCCTCCGTGGGTGAGGTAGGTGCGAACTGCGTTGTTCAGCGTGACAACGTCACTGTGTAGTTTTCCAGCTCGTGCGGTGCTGGTCAAACTCGACACCGCGAAGTATCCGGCTGACATTACTGTGGACAATACCGCCAGTATCATGAGCAGTTCCAGCAGGGAATATCCGCGATAGGCACGGGTGGATTGGAGTGCGCTTTTTCCGTATTTGATCGTCGTTTTCATAATTTCCGGGCTCAATGTGAAACAAAAACCATAAAAATCAAGAATAAAATGCAATTACGAGAATTGATTTGGTTTTGAGAATTCGACGTTGATCGCAGACCCCAAAAAATCTCCGCGCCAAGGTGAAGCTGTGCCAATACTCCTGCTTCCTGCGTGTTGCACTGGGAGGCAAAGCGGCTTCTCTGCGCATCATTGAACCGTCTCCCGTCAGATATTTCCGAGATCCCGCGAATCGCTGGTCGCACGGCCACGCCGGAGCCAGAGGATTTGTCGGGCCTGGCGCTGGAAATGCACAGGGCCTTCGCGGCTGACGGTTGGCTTTCGCAGTCGCAGGACTTTGAATACCGCGCCGAGCAGCAGCGCATGGCGGTCGAGGTCGGTCAGGCGCTGGAAAAGAAACGCCCCCTCATCGTCGAGGCCGGTACCGGAGTGGGAAAGTCGCTCGCTTACCTTGTGCCCGCCGCATTGCTCGCGGTCAGGCAACGGCGGAAGGCGGTCATCTCCACGCATACCATCAACCTCCAGGAGCAGCTCATCGCGAAGGACATTCCCATCGTGCAGAAGCTCCTGCCCCATGAGCCGTTCTCTGCGGTGCTTCTCAAAGGCCGCGGCAATTATCTCTGCCCGGGCCGCCTCGCCCGCGCCATGAAGGGTGTCACGGAACTCTTCACCACTTCCGAGCACGACGAACTGCGCGCGCTCTGGAAATGGAAGCAGGAGTCCACCGACGGCACTCTCAGTGATCTCGATTTTTCGCCCTCGCCTAACGTGTGGTCGCAGGTGTGCAGCGAGACCCATGCATGCACGCCGAAAACATGCGGGCCGGAAAGCGGCTGCTTCTACCAGGCCGCCAAACGCCGCGCCGCGGAGGCGAACATGATCGTGCTCAATCACACGCTCTTCTTCACGCTGCTCGCCGGCCTGGAAGATCTCGGCGTGGAAGGCGAAGGCTTCCTC
>JANNVM010000926.1:0-6250 GCA_031414455.1 Verrucomicrobiota bacterium | reverse complement strand
AGTCCTCGCTCTCCGGTCTTGCTCTGCTGCTGATGCGTGATGACGCCGCGGTGAATTACCTCAACGGCACGGAAATCTACCGGGATCAGATTGCTAACGGTTTTCCAGGCCTCCCGGCCAACCCTGCTTTCGATGCCTACGCCAACGGCACCATCAGCAACGCCGACGAAGCCGCCCTGCGCGATCTGACAACTTTCATGACGGCCAATGCCGCACAATACCTTGTTGAGGGCACCAACGTCCTTGCCGTGGAAATCCACCAGGCCACTGCCAGCAGCACTGACGTCAGTATGGACCTGCAACTGACCGCGCAGCGCGGTCCCTATGCGGGCGTGCTCTACAATGACGTTGACCCCGACGGCACGACGCCAACCGCTCAGATCGTCACTCCGCCGGCCAGCGGCAATCTTTCGCTCAATGCCAACGGCACCTTCACTTACACACCGGCCGCCGGGTTCACGGGCCTCACCACATTCGTTTATCGCGCTACGGACGGCGTGCTCGTTTCCGCCAATACCACGGTCACGATCACCGTCGCCTCCGCCGGCAATGCGCCTCCACTCGCCGGCAATGATGCGTATTCCACGAACGAAGACACGCCGCTCAGCGTCAGTGCCCCCGGCCTGCTCACCAACGACAGCGATCCGGAAAACGGCGCGCTGTCAGCACAGCAGCTCACCAGTCCATTACACGGCACGCTCACACTGAATGCCGACGGATCATTCCTCTACACACCCGTAGCGAACTACAACGGTCCTGACTCTTTCACCTACCGTGCCCGCGATCCGTTCAACGCGAACTCCACAGCGGCCACCGTTTCGCTTACGGTCAATTCCGTGAACGATGCGCCGGTCGCCGCGGCTGACAGTTACGGCACGGACGTCAGCATCACGCTTACCGTTGCTGTCGCCCAGGGCGTTCTCGTCAATGACACTGATGTGGAGAACAGCACACTCACCGCCCAGCTCGTCACCGGCCCTGCGAGCGGGACGCTCACGCTTAATCCGAACGGCTCGTTCACCTACACGCCGCCTGCAGGATTCTCCGGTGTGCGCACGTTCACCTATCGGGCCAATGACGGCACGGCAAACTCGAACACCGTCACTGTCACCATCAACATCAACGGTGCACCGGTCGCCGGTGCCAACAGTTACTCCACTGCGGAAGACACGCCGCTCACGGTAAACGCGCCCGGCGTACTCGCCAATGACAGCGATCCTGAGAGCGCTCCGCTCACTGCGGTAAATGACACTCAGCCCGCGCACGGCAGCGTCGCGCTCAGCACCAACGGCTCGTTTACTTATACACCGGCGGCCAACTACGCCGGCAGCGACTCCTTCACTTACCGGGCCAGCGACGGCCAGCGGCTTTCCGCGCCGGCCACCATCACGCTCACCGTCACTCCGGTGAACGACGCGCCCGTCGCGCAAAATGACAGCTACACCGGCAGTCCGGGACAGACACTTTCCGTTACCGCCGCTCAGGGAGTGCTCGCCAATGACAGCGATGCGGAGAATTCCCCGCTCACCCTCACACAACTCAGCACCCCCGCCAGCGGCGCGCTCAATCTCGCGGCGGATGGATCGCTGTCTTACGTGCCCAACAGCGGCTTCGCCGGCACCGATTCCTTCACCTATCGCATCAGCGACGGCGCGCTCAACTCCGGCACCGCCACGGTCATCATCACCATTGCCCAGCCCGGCAGTGACATCGTCATCAACGAAATCATGTACCGCCCCGGCGGCGGCTATCCGGAGGACACCACGCGCGAATGGATCGAACTCCATAATCGCGGCGCCACCACCGTGGACCTGACCGGCTGGACTATCAGCAGCGGCGTCACCTTTGCCTTCCCGGCCGGACGCACCATGGCACCGGGCAGCTATCTCGTCATCGCGGCCAGTGTCGCGGCATTCCAGGCGGCGTATCCCGCAGTCACTAACGTCATCGGCGGATGGACCGGCACGCTCTCCAACGGCGGGGAAAGAATCCGGCTTACCGACAACCTGCTCAACGATCAGGACGAGGTCAGCTACGCCAACGAAGGCGACTGGGCCACCCGGGTCCGCGAGACAACGTGGAACGGATGGGCATGGAGTACGCTCGCGGATGGCGGCGGACGCAGCATGGCCCTGCGGAACGCGAGGCTCAGCAACGACAACGGCCAGGCATGGACCGTGAGCAACACTGCGGGCGGCACGCCCGGCCTGGTGAATGATGTGGTCTCCGGCAACATCGCCCCGGTAATTAAAGCGGTGAAGCACTCTCCCGCAGTGCCGTCGAGCACTGACCGCGTCACCATTTCCTGCGAGCTCAATGACGAGTCCGCGTTTTCCGCGCTCACTGCCACGCTCTTCTGGCGCAATGCCACGACGACCACGCCCGGCGCATGGCAGCAGGTTCCCATGTCGCAGGACGGCAAGGGCGGCTGGTTTGTTAAGCTCGACCCGCTCGCCAATCTCGCCATCGTCGAGTTCTACATCTCCGCAGGCGACGGCGTGAACACCCGCACCTGGCCGGCGGCGACTTCGGAAGGCCAGAACGCCAATTGCCAGTATCAGGTGAGCAACGAAACCGCCTCCACCACGGCGGAGACCTATCGCCTTACACTGACCGCGGCGGAAAATGCCGCCTTCGTTGGCGTGGCTGCCAGCAGCGACCGGCAGTTCAACCAGACGCTCATCGTCACCCGCGGCCAGGAGTCGGAAATCCGTTATCGCTGCGACATGCGCATCCGCGGCAATTCCAGCCGCAGTTATCAGTTCAAGCCGCTGCGTGTCAATCTCCCCTCTGACGACGACCTTAAGGGCAGCACGCGCTTCAATCTGAATCCCAAAGCCTCGCACTTGCAGCACCTTGGGATGAGGATGTTCCAGGCCGCAGGGCTTCGCGCACCGGACACCATTCCTGTCGAGTTGCGACGCAATGGAGTGGAATCCACCACCAGCACGGGAGGCACACCGGACTACGGTCAGTGGGTCCGCATGGAGGATCTCAGCGGTGAGATGGTCAACAACCAGTGGCCTCTCGCCGACACCGGTGGAATTTATAAAAAGGGCCGCAACGACTACTACTGGCGCGCCACCGAGCCGCCGCCAGGCAGCCCCGACGGTTCGCTGGACGGCTTTCTCAAACAGAACAATTCCGGTGCCAACGACTGGACGGATCTCACCGATTTCTTCTCCACATGGATGGCGGCGAGTACGCCGCACTTCCCGGGCTCGAATCCGCTCGATGTGGCGGGCAGTGGCGGCAGCAGCACCTCCGGCATCGGCAACTGGGCCGGCACCGCCTTTTCCACCGGCCAAATCACCAGTCTCGAAACTGTTGCCGACCTTGATCAGTGGGCGCGCTGGTTTGCCGTGATGACGATCCTGCAGGACAACGAGACCAATGTCTCCAACGGCCAGGACGACGACTACGCCGTCTATTTTGAACCCAAAGTCATCGGCGGCATCCCGCGCCGCCGCCTCCAGTTTATCCCGCACGATCTCGATACCATCTTCGGTCTGGGCGACAGCCCGCTGGCCTTCGATGCGCATGGCCTCTACGATGCGACGGACGACAGTTTCGTCTTCCGTCCACTGCTGCCGCTGCTGGGCAACAACGCCACCGCCGGCAATGCGGCCTTCCGCACGAAATACTTCAACGCCCTGCGCGAACTGCTCGGTACCGTCTTCGATGCGGACACCACAGTGAACCCCAATCCCCCGTTCTACCAGGCGGTGGACTATCATCTCGGCAACTGGTCGCCCGCGGCCAACCGCACGGCCATCAAGAACTTCGTCAACCAGCGCCGCGCTTATCTGCTCGGACTGCTCGGCGCCGGTGCCACCACGCCGCCGCCCGGCACGTCAAACGCCACGGTCACTGCCGCACACGGCACGCTCTTTATCAGCGAAGTGTTCGCCAATAACATTTCCATGCACAACAACAGCGGCACCTTCCCCGATGTCATCGAACTCCACAATACCGGCACCTCCGCGGTGAGCCTCGCCGGCATGAGCATTACCGACGACCCGCTGGTGAAGGCGAAGTACGTCTTTCCCGCCGGAGCCAGCATTGCCGGCGGCGCGCGCCTCGTCCTGTATGCAGACACCGCCGTCACCCCCGGAACGCATCTCGGCTTCGGTCTCGATGCCGACGGAGACGCAGTGTACTGGTTTAATACCGTCGCCAGCGGCCAGGCAGCGCTCGATTCCATCACCTTCGGCCTTCAGCCCGCCGACTTCAGCGTCGGGCGGACCGGTGCCGCGCTCAACACCTGGGCACTCGGCACGCCCACCATCGGCACCGCCAACACCGCAGTGCCCTCTCTCGCATCGCCCGCCGGCGTGCGCATCAATGAATGGCTCGGCAACGCCGACTACCGCGCTCCGGACGACTTCATCGAACTCTACAACCCCGCCGGACAGCCGGTCGCCCTTGGCGGCATGAGCCTCACCGATGACTTCATCAATTACCCTGCGCGCCACGTCCTGCCGCCGCTCAGCTTTATGGCCGCGGCCTCATGGGTCGAGTTCGAGGCCAAGGGTAGTGACGCCACGCCCGGCAACGCCCGGGAACTGCCGTTCAACATCGACTCCTCATTCGGCTCCGTCGCTTTCCTCGGTGCCAATGGCAGCCTCGTGGACCGCGGCGAAACACTGCCCCAGTTCCGCGACATCTCCACCGGTCGCGTGCCCGACGGCACCGGCGTCTTCTCGCCGCTCGCGCCGCCTTCCCCCGGCTACACCAATGCCAGCCTGCCGGACGGCGCGCTGGAACTTCTCAACTACCTCCGCATCACTGAAATGATGTACAACCCGGCGCTCAGCACGCAGTCGGAGTACATCGAATTCCGCAACATCAGCGGCCTCACCGGCGCACCCGTCACCCTCGACCTCAGCGGCGTCACCTTCAAAAACGGCATCACCTTTACGTTCCCGGCCGGCACCACCCTCGCACCCGGCGCGTTCCTCGTCATCGTCGAGGACCCGGCGGAGTTCACCGCCCAGTTCCCCGGCGTTCCCGTCGCCTCTATCGCCGGCACCTACACCAACAAACTCGACAACGGCGGCGAGCACCTCCGCTTCGACCTCCCCGGATACAACCTTCCCATCCTCGACTTCACTTATAACGATACCTGGCATCCCTCCACCGACGGCGGGGGCAACGCCCTACAAATCGTCAGCGCCACGGCTTCTCCCGTCATGTGGGACCGGAGCGAAGGCTGGCAGGCCACTCCGCCCAACCCCGGCAGCGTCCCTCCGTACAGCGTCTATGCCGGTGCCGACTTCCCCGCTCCCGGCGGCGTGCCCGTCTTCCTCGACGGTGCGCTCAATCCCGGCACCTTCGCCCCCTCCGCCGTCACCGTCGCATGGACGCAGGATTCCGGCCCCGGCACTGTCTCCTTCACCACGCCCAACTGCGAAGATGCCAATGCCACGTTCCCCGTGACCGGCACCTACGTCCTGCGCCTCACTGCCACCGCCCCCGGGCCCGTCACTGTCACCGACCTCGTCACCGTTAGTGTCTATCAAACCTACGGTGCCTGGGCCGCCACCGTCCTCGCCAGCCAGTCACCCGCCAACCGTCTCCCCGGCGCCGACCCTGACAATGACGGCGTCAACAACGTCGCCGAATGGGTCCTCAACGGCAATCCTCTCAATGGCGGCGTCACCGGCCAGCCCGTCCCCGCCTCCTTCAACGGCCTGCTCGCTGTCACGTGGACGCGCAACCGCCTCGCCGATCCGGCAGTGGAGATCATCCCCCAGCTGTCAACGGAACTCCAGACATGGCAGGAAGGCCCCACGGCCCTCTCCACCTTCATGTCCACCAGCACCGCCACCACCGAGACCTGGATCGCCGCCGAATCCGGCACCCCCGGTGCCCGGCGGCGTGCTTATATCCGCCTCCTCGTGGTGATGCCCTAGCGGTTTGGGCGGAGGGAAGTATTCCTTTGGCACGAGGAGCCGGAATCATGACGATCGGGTGGCCCTGACGGGATTACGCCCGTCAGGGCTCCCACACCACCGGGCGTGCGGTTTTCCGCATCCGGCGGTTGAATTCCACCGCGGTTTAACGCGCGAGTTCTGATGGCATGACGAACTCATATTCTCTCAGTCTTTTGTTATTGAGGGCTTCCTGCACTACAGGGTGGCGCGCCATCCTCCAGGCTCCCCGGCTGCATCGGCCCACTTCCGCCCGCCGCGCAGGCACGCCGAGCCGCAGGAGTGCCGCTTCGCGTCCTTTGCTGCTGTGCCACCGT
>JANNVM010000925.1:0-5630 GCA_031414455.1 Verrucomicrobiota bacterium | reverse complement strand
GATGCGACCGGCGGCGCGGGCGCGGAGAATGCCGTCGGGCAGCGTTTGCCAGGTGCGCAGGGCGGCATCGAAATCATGCGTGGCGGCATCGGTAAACAGTTGTATTGTCATCTTTACCCGCTGCTCGCCTTTGAGTTGGGCCAGCGACCATGCCACGGCGGCCGCAGGATCGGTTTGGGCCCATTCTTTGCCGTGGGCGTTTAGGAAATGCCACGCGACTCTGCTGTCTCCACTCATCTCGGCGTGCTGGCGATGCAGATCTGCCAAGCCAACGAAAGCGGGCGGCTTGTCAGATCCTTTATCATCACGCCCGGCCCAACTGGCACAGAATCCGCCGGCCACTAGGTCGCGGCGGATATCCTCCGGAGCCTCGCGCCACAGTCGCTCGCTGTCTGCGGCGTGGTAGCGTGTGACCTCGTCGAAGTAGCGGGCGAGGATGGCCGCGCGTTCCTTGCCGGCAGGCAGCCCGCGGAGAAACGTCCACTTTTCTGCGAAATCTTTTCCGTAGGCATTGAGGCTGTATGTCGCACCTGAGAGGATCTCCAGTTGTTTTGCGCCAATGGCAGCGGCGCGGGCGGGGTCGGACTTGAGAAGGGCCTCGATGATCGCCGACATCGCTTCACCCTGCTCGCTTTTCCCCCGGCAGCGCACTGCGGCAGCGACAGCAGCAGGGGCATCCTTGTCGGCCCATCCCTGAAATACGGTCGTCAGGAAATCGCAGTTGGTGCCGCGAGCGAGCAGGGTGAAGCTACCCCTGCCAAGGAACCACTCGAACATCCCCTGCGGATCTTTCTCCGCCCACCGTTTGGCAAAAGCGCAGGCTTCATTGCAGCCTCCGGGAATGTCTGAAGGAAAATCACCGCGGCACAGTTCCAAAAGCCGCTCACCGGTGTATGTTTCCGCCCCGGGATTGAGGCTGAGGGCAAAGTCCCACTCCAGCGCGGCGATGGTGGCGCCGCGGGTTCTTGCCGCAGCCACGGGCACTGTTGGATTGGCCGGAACCGCGGGCTGTTTCGACAGGGACGGAACGCGCGGGCCGATTTCATCGATGGATGGACTGGCCGTGAACCAGCCCGCTGCCGCGGCGATGGCGAACGTTAGCAGCACGGCGGCCGTGCGATGGCCGGTGGAGAGCGGCATGTGTCAGGGAGCTTGCGGACCCAGGTGTGAGCCGGGTGGTTTCTCGAGATCGCGCAGAGCCCCGGCTTTGATATCGCCGCCGTAGCCTCCACGGTCGAGAGCCGCAGAAAAGGCCGCGCGAAATTCCTCCGGAGCCTGATTGCCCCAGTGGCGAGCGACACTCCAAAAAGCATCGGCGGCAAGTTCGGGATTGGAAATGGCGGCCGCCCAGTGCCATGCGGCTTCGGGCTCCGTGGCACCGAGGCCGGAGGCGAGTCCCAGAGCCGCGCCGTCGCGGGCCTGACCGGGCGGCAGACTTTCGGCCCACGCCGAGGCGGCGGTGTCATCGAATCCCGCCCACGCATTTGTCAGGCCGCGGGCGGCTTCGACGGTTCCTCGATCCTGTGGAAGCGAAGCGACCCACTGCGCGGCCGCATCCGGATCCTGCTTCCCCCACTGTTCGGCGAAACCGTAACGTGCGGTGCGGGCGTGGGCACTGAGAGGCAGTGCTGCCACAATGGCGGCATTTTGTTCAGGGGCCGCAGCGAGGGCCTGTCCGTTGCCTTCGGCCCACTGGTCGGGCGGATTCAATGGCACGATCTGCTGCATCAATGCGGTGTTTGTGCCGTCCACACTCCACAACAGGACATGCGCGGCGATGCCCTGCACGACCTTCGGCAGCGCGACCAGAGCAGACACCGTTTTGTCAGGATCACTCCGGACAGCGTGTTTCAGAGCACTGGACAGCATTTCATTCCGGTCAGCACTGCCCGCATCAGCAGCGAGCAGGTTCACGGCATCCAGCGTCGCAGTGGCATTCCAATTCGTGATTTTTGCATTGAAGAGCAACAACTCCATCGCGGGGTCGGCAGACAGATTCCTCAGTGCCGGCAGTAATTGAGCGGGCTCGTTAGGCAGGCCCGGCGCGGCTGCGGTCACGAGGGCCTTCCGCATCACGGCGAGCGGATCATTGCGCTGAGAATCCGGCGGGCCGGCCGGCTCGGCGGGCAGCTTCATGGTCTTCATCATCTCCTGCATGACGGCCAAAGCCTCGGGCAAACTCTGCCTGGCCAGCGCCGCGACGATTTCCACGCGGGCATCACTCAGGCTCCCGGAGCGACCGTTGTGGTTACCGGGCTGTTCGGGCAGGTATTCTCCCGCGTCCATGCCGGCAAGTTCCTTGAGTGCGGCGCGGGGATCGCGGCGGGCCAGCGTGCCGAGCCAGGCATGACGAGCGAGTTGCCGGTCCTTTTCATCGGTTAGGCCCTCCGCCCATTGGCGGGCTCCTTTGACGTCGTGCTCCGTCCAGATCCTGAGAATCGAAAAGAGCGAGGAATTGCGTGACGGCTCGTTGGTTCCGGCGGCGTTCCACGCGGCTGCCGCGGCGGACGGATCGGATTCTGCGAGAGCGGCGAGGGCGCGTGGCCAGTTGCGAATCCACGGGCTGCCGCCGGCGTTTTTGTCAGACTGGAGCTTCAGAAATTCCCGGGGATCGGCGGTGGCCAGAGAGTGGAGGGCGGCGGAGGGGAAATATTCTCCGAGATCATTCTTGAACGGCCCGGCGAGAATAGCCGCGACTTTCTCCGGAGCCACACTGCCGAGTACGAGGCCGAAGGTGCTGCTCAGAAATTTGTCCTGCTTGCCCGCGACACAGGCCACGGCGGCGTCCGCATCTTTGCTGATCCACAGCGCGAGCAGCCACTTTTGCGCGGCCTCGCGTTCGGAGAAGCGGCCTTCCCTGGGCAGCAGCGTGTCCAATTCCTCCAGCAGCGCGGCGAAGTCGCTGGAATCCGCGGCCTTCACTCGGGCCATCCAATTTCCTTCCGCGGTCCCCGGCTCCACCCGCGGTTCTCGCGGTCCGGCGACGGTCGGCTGCAGCGATGAAAGATGCCGGGCGGTTCGACCGTCCGGATTGAGTCCTTCCCGCGCCGCACGTCCACCCGCCCAGCCGCCGACACCGGCAACAGCAGTGAAGCCCAGCCAAATTGCCGCGCGCAGGGGAGGATTCGCCGTCATGGCGCGACGATGGGGGAATCAGGGCGCAATAGCGAGAATTATTGCGGTTCGCCCGCCTTTCGGCCGGGCATTCAAGGGATGGTTTCACACCTTGACCGCCAGGGCGGACCAGTTACCCTGCGCGCCCTTTTTGAACCGGGACCCGCCGCATGGATTACCAACACACTCTCGCCAAACCGGCCACCCTCGCCGGCACTTCCCTCCATACCGGGGGGGCGGTGACGCTGACCATGAAGCCTGCGCCGGCGGGACACGGCATCAAATTCCGCCGCATGGATCTCGAAGACCAGCCGTTCATCGTGGCCGGTGTGGACAAGGTGCAAATGGTCGAGCGGGCGACGACTCTGGCCGAGGGCAGTGTGAAGGTGCATACCGTGGAGCACGTCATTTCCGCGCTGGCAGGCATGGGGGTGGATAACGCGCTCATCGAGATGGACGCCAACGAGCCGCCCATCGGCGATGGCTCGGCACGTCCCTACGTGGAGTGCATCAAGGCGGCGGGAATCATGAAGCAGGACGCGCTGCGCAGCGTGTATGAGGTCCGCGAGCCGCTGCACGTCGAGACGCCGGGCGGCAGTTTGCTGACGATCGTGCCTGACAAAAAGTTCCGCATCTCCTGCACCAACGTGGGGCCGGATGGCCGCTACACGCAGTTTTACAGCACGGAGATCACGCCGGCGATCTACGAGAAGGAAATCGCGGCGGCGCGAACGTTTGTTTTTTACGAAGATGTGAAGGGCCTGCTCGATAAGGGGCTCATCAAAGGCGGCAGTCTGGAGAATGCCGTGGTCATTCGCGGCGAGACGGTGATGAGCCGCGAGCCGCTGCGCTTTAAAGACGAGTTCGTGCGGCACAAGATCCTCGACATCATTGGCGATCTTATGCTCTTCGGCCGCCGCATCATGGGGCACGTGATCGCCGTGAAGCCAGGGCACGGTCCGAACACAGAAATGGCGCGCCGGCTCAAGGTCGAACACGCGCGCATGCTCAGCATGGTGCCGAGCGGCGTGAATATTCCCACGGGCGAAGGCGTGCTCGACGTGAATGAAGTCATGCGCATTCTGCCGCACCGCTATCCATTTCTCATGGTGGACCGCATTGTGCGGTTTGAGGGCGAGAATAAATGCACCGGCGTGAAGGCGGTGACGATCAATGAACCTTACTTTCAGGGACATTTCCCCGGGCATCCGGTGATGCCGGGCGTGCTCCAGGTGGAAGCCATGGCCCAGGTCGCCAGCATCCTCATGCTCCGCCGCCCGGAGAATCAGGGGAAGATCGGCTATTTCATGAGCGCCAACGAAGTGAAATTCCGCAAGCCGGTGGTGCCGGGCGACACCTTGTTCATCGAAACGGAAATCCTCAAAGTGAAACGCAGCATTGGGGTGGCCCGCGGGCGCTGTATTGTGAACAACGAAGTCGTCAGCGAAGGCGAACTCATGTTCAGCCTGATCGACCGGTAAGCCTGCCCGTATGGAAAAATTCACTTCACTGCCTGGCTTCCGCGATTTCTATCCTGACATTTGCGCGGTGCGGAATTATGTCTTCGCCGTGTGGCGCAATGCGGCGCGGCGCTATGGCTTCGTGGAATACGAAATCCCCGTGCTGGAGCCGACGGCTCTCTACAAACGGAAGAGCGGCGATGAGATTGTGAAGCAACTGTTCCATTTCGAGGATGGAGGAGAGCGCGAAGTAGCGCTTCGCCCGGAGACGACGCCGTCGCTTGCCCGCATGGCCGCAGCCCGGCAGCGCGATTACCGCAAGCCGATGAAGTGGTTTCAGATCGGCGCATGCTTTCGCTACGAGAAGCCGCAAAAGGGCCGGGGGCGTGAGTTTTATCAGTTCAACGCCGACATTCTCGGCGAGAAAAGCACCGCCGCGGATGCCGACCTCATCGCGATGGCGGTGGATGTGATGCTCGGGCTCGGATTCCGCGCCGGGGATTTCCGCGTGCGCCTCAGTGATCGTAATGTGTGGGGCGAATTCCTTCGCAGCGAAAACGTGAGTGACGAAAGCACCGCAGCCTTTCTCCAGATCATTGATAAACTGGAGCGCGAAAAGGAGGAAGTTACCGCCGCGAAACTCGCGGAGGTGGGCACCTCGCTGGAGGCGGTGCGTGCCTTTATTGGCAGTAAGGCCGCCGGCTATGCGCCACTCGAGTCCGTCATCGCCGACCTGACCGCTCGCGGTCTCGCGGAGTATGTGGAGATTGATCTCGGCATTGTCCGGGGCCTCGCATATTACACCGGCACAGTGTTTGAAGTCTTTGACTGTGGCCGCGGCATGCGCGCCGTCGCCGGCGGCGGTCGCTACGACAATCTCTGCCAGCTCATCGGCGGCGTGGACTTGCCGGCTGTTGGATTTGCGATGGGCGACATGGTCATCACCGACCTCATTCGCGAGACGCCGCACACCAACGCGCTCATGCAGGAAACGCTCGCCGTCACCGGCAAGCCTGACATTTACGTCATTACCGCCAGCCCGGGGCAGCGGACCGC
>JANNVM010000924.1:0-5343 GCA_031414455.1 Verrucomicrobiota bacterium | reverse complement strand
AAGTTTGTCGTCCCTCCGTTGGCCACACCGCTGGCACCGTAACGGTTCGATCCGAGACTGGTGAGGGTCAGGCCATTTGCCGCGCGGGCAACGGAGGCCGCCAACTGCGTCCATGTTCCGCCGGCCGACGGCGCGGCATCTGTGGTATAGGAAACGCGGAAGTCCTGGCTGTAGTGATTGCCTCCGAAAAGCTGGGGGATGGAAACTGAGAGGCGGTTGCCCGAGAAGGGAGCCGAGGCCGTATAGACTGCGGACTGATCAATGGTCACCTGCCCGTCCACACCCCACCCGACCCCGTCAATCGCACTCCCGTTGATGCTGGCACCTACATTGTAAGGACCGCCCTGGTCATAGGTCCCGGCGACTGATGTGAAGGTGACGCTGGCGGCGGTGGCGATGCCGGCGGAGCCGAGAAGCGTGAAAAGCGCTGAGTATTTCATGGTGGTGAACGGGGGCAGGAAAAGAACCGGCAAGACCCGGTCGCCCGTGCCTTTAGCTGTCAGGAGAAATCTTGTCCAGCCCCGCATCCGGTTATTTTGTGACGCGCTCTTCGTCCTGCGTTGTCCAGCCTGCGGGCGCTTCCCTGTTTGCGCCGGCGGCCGGCCGGGTTGAAAGTGTTGGCATGACAACCACGATAACCGGTCAGGGCCGGCTGAAACTCGGCGCGGACACGCTGGAGATGTCATTCACCATGCCGGTGGGCAAGTGCCCGCCTCAGGCGGTGTTGCCTGAGGTGCAGCGGTTCGCCGATCAGGTGACCGCACTGGCCACGGCAAGGATCGAGGCCACAGGAATGCGGATCTCCTGCACCAAAGGCTGTGGCGCGTGTTGCCGGCAGATGGTGCCGGTGTCCCCGGTCGAGGCCCGGCACATCGCTGCGGTGGTGGAGGCGATGCCGCCGGAACGTGCCGCCGCCGTGCGGGACAGATTCGGGGCCGCGCGGGCGAGGATGACGGAGCCGGGACTCGAGCCGCGGGGACATCCTGACACTGACAAGGCCGCCTATCGCGCATTCGGGCTTGCATGGTTCCGGGCCGGCGTGCCGTGCCCGTTTCTGGAGAACGAGAGCTGTTCCATCCATGCCGCCCGCCCGCTGGTGTGCCGCGAATACCTGGTGACGTCTCCGCCCGACGCCTGCGCAGCCCTCGGCTCGGGTGAAGTGCGGAAAGTAGCGGTGCCGGTGCGGGTATGGGATGTCTTCGCCCGCAGCACGTCCGCAGACGGACAACTCCAGTGGATGCCGCTCACCGATGCCCTCGTTTACGCCCGCAAACATCCCGGGCCGCCGCCCTCCCGCACCGGCGTCCAGCACATCGAGGCTTTTTTGAAGGAACTGAGCCGGAAGCCGGAATCTCCAGATCAAGCATGATGTTAGTTCCCGCCGAAATGAGAATCCCGGATCTTGCGCAGGATCAATCCAGCGCTTCCACGCGCAGAAAGAGACGTCCGGCGTTCTGGTTGAGCAGCCGCTCCATCCGGCCGTCTTCGGTCGCGGTGAATTCTTCGAGTTTCTGCCACTGGCCGTCGAGGGTGGCGCTGGCGCTGATGCGATAGGTGCGTCCGCGGTCCACCGGGCAGGTCACGCGCAGCATGGGCGGCTGGCCGGCGGCCGGATCGAATACCGCGCGGAATGGCTGATAGGTTTTCTCCGCCGCCTGACCGGTGGGCACGTCGAGACGCGCTCCAAGGCCGCCGAGGTTGTTCTCTGCTCCGTCGGGACCGAACCACGACCACTCGACCGTGCTGTAGCGGAAGACGCATTCCTCCACCGGTGCCGGCCCATCAGCGGGCAGTGACGTGGTGAAGGAAGTCACCAGGGCATTCTCCAGCGTGATCCTGAAGACCGTCCCCGCGGCATCCTGCCATGCGAGCGTCACCCGCGGGAGCACTGCGCCGGCACCGCAAGCCTTCAGGAGCAGCGGACTGGTCTTGTCAGGATGTTTGGTGACGCGAAACCCTGACGCCGCGACCGGTTCGGTCGCGGTGGGAGCCTTCATTTCCGACGAGGCACCGGTCAGCGCCGACCAGGCTTCGACACCTTGCAGCTTCATAAAAAGGCCGGGAGCAGCGGCACACGGCAGGGCCAGGGGCAGCAGCGCCAAAATGGCGGCACAAGCCGCGGCGAATGGATGCTTCCGGACGGTCGGCGTTAGGCGGGTCTTCATGGCATTCAATGGTTGGGACTCACTGCGGGGCGATCACTTCTTCCGCGGTGCCGGTGGTCACGGTGCCGTCGTCCCCTGTGTGGGTCATGGTCATCCGGGTGAACTTAAGCTTGACGCCGTCCTCTGGAAGTCGCGGTGCCGTCGCTCCTGCGGCTGAAGTTCCGCCGCTGTTAGAGTAGGAAGTCACGAGCACATTCTCGAGTTCTATCACCAGGTAATCACGCGTCTCGCCGGCTTTGCGCATGTACAGCTTCGCCTTCGTAATCGGGCGGCCCGTGGCGCAGGCCGCCAGCAATTGCGGGCCCGCCTGGCTTGCGCTCATCATGACGGAGAGGTCGGAAAAGCTGACCTTGCCCGCGCCTCCGCCGGAGGATGCTGTGGGATTACTGGCCCCGAGGCTCCATGAGAGAACCTCAATGGTTTCCTTGTGGCCACCGTCGCTGGACTCTCCTTTGATGCCATCAAGCTCCAGAAGGTAATCCGAAGCCCCGCGCACCACAGGTGCAGTGAGAGCAACGACGGCGGTAATGACGGTGATGGCGGCGAGCAGTTTTGTTTTCATGATGTTGTTTGGTTGGTTGGGCTTGGCGTGAGTTTGCATGGAGGTGTGATCAGCCTGTCCGGCAGTGGCCGGAGTCGTGCCTGCACCCTATCCTCTTGGGAATCCGCGGGCGAACATTTGGGAAAAAGTTGGAAAACTTTTCGCACGCCGGATTTTTTCCTGACGCCGGAGTCTCCGGGAGGTCGTCTCCTGCCCGGCACTCCCGAAACGGCAGCCGCCAGGGAGAGGGCAGGGCAGTAATAGTTAGGGGAGCCGGGCGCGGTAGAAGAGGCGGGGGGTGGCTTCGGGTTCAATGAGGTCGAAGCTGAGGAGTCCGGTCAGGAGGCTGGCGGTATCGAATTTCACCGGCGTCCAGTTTTTGAGATCGGCGGAGGATTCGAGCAGGTAGGTGAGGCCGGGAGTGCCTTTGACGCCGACGTGGATTTCGTTCTGGCCATTGTTGTCACCTTCGCCGGGCGTGACGCTGGAGCTGGTGATTTCGGGTCCGGCGACATCCACGCGGGTGAGGACAACATCATCGCCGTCTCCGCCGGCATAGGTGATTTGAAAAACTTTCGCGCCGGGCGCGCTGACGTAGCCGCCTTCCGGCGCATTGACGAAGGTCCCGGTGACGGGCGTGCCGCTGACATTGCGGACGATCATAAACTCCGTGCCGGGAGCGGGATCAAAGCCGGCGGTGAGGGAAAGTTTTGCGCTGCCAAGTTCGAGAGTGCCATTGGCGAAGTATTGATCATGGTCCGTGCCCGGGCTGGGGCCGTTGAGTTCCATGTGCAGGGCGGTGGCGGCATTCCAGGTGGCCTTGTAGCCGCCAAACGCGCCGGGACTGGCGCCGGGCGAAATGACGCCGCCGGCGACGGATTTGATAGTGCCCACCGTCCCGTTGCCGCCGAGTGTGCCGCCGTTGAGCAGGACGCCTGTGAACTGGCTGTTGCTGAAAAAGAGCGCGCTGCCCTCCTGGAGATCGAGGGTGTCGAACGCATCCGGCGGCTGGCTGACGGTGAAGTCCACGCGGCCCGGTCCGGCCTTTTCAAACGTCGTGCCATAAACGCGGCTCTGCATGCGCAGATCCGGCACGGCGGTGCCGTCGGCGATGGCGAGCCGGCCGTTCACTCCCGCCGCCGCGGCGATACGCGCGGTGATAACGGCAGGCGCGGCAGAGGCGTTAGTGGTGATGATGCCGGTCGTCAATATCAGCGGAGTGAGACTCGTGCCGGCAACGCTGCCGCCGGTCATGGTGAGCGAACCGAAAGTGTCGGCGAATGCCGCGGCATCCAGCGTGCCGGAGGGATGCACGTGGACTTCCGCGCCGTCAGCAAGTTGATCGGATGTGGTCAGAGTGAGCTTCGCGGCGACACCCGCGCCGCCGATGACGATGGGGCTGGTGAGCATGGCGTTCGGCACCGTCATCGCGAGACGCACCTCGCCCTCGTCCACGTAGAGCGCGCCGGTCTCGTTGGGACTGTCGTCATTCAGTGTCAGGATGGCAGCGCCGGTCTTGTGGAGCGGGCTGTAGCCATCGACGGCTCCGCGGCAGAGGAGGCTTCCGTCCGTGCGGATGGCGCCGCCGCCTGCCGCGGTCGGGACGATTCTCCCAGTCCACTCGCACTGCGGTCCCGGGGCCACACTCAGCGTGCCAGCAAGGAAGACATCCTTCTCCATTCCCAGCGCGGGGCCGCCGTTCGCATCGAGCCGCAGTTCGGCGTCTTTGAAGATGTAAAAATAGGAAGAATCAGGGCTGAGCGCGTCACTGTGCGATACGGTAAGTCGTCCCTCCTCCACCGACACGCGGCCATCAAAAGTGGCCGCATGGGTCAACCTCACCGTGCCAGCTCCTGTTTTGTGGAGGCTGGAGAAGATGGTGCCGCCGCCCAGACCTCCGGAGAAGGTAAGTTCACCGGGGCCGCCGGCCTTGTGGAGGGTGGTCGGGTTGTTTCCGAAATTCACCAGTCCGCTTACCAGCGCGCCGGCATTCTCCGCGGAGACCGGGCCCGGCAGCAGGAACTCCACGGGCGCACTCCACTGCGGCGTGCCCGCGGCGTGCGTGAAGCGCAGTCCGTCATTCAGCAGAATGCGGTTGCCGATGATCTGATAATCGCCGCCAGCCACGGTGATGGCATGGAATCCGGTGCCGTCGGCGAAGTTGTTGGTGTTCGTCTTGCGCAAAGCATTCGCCGGGAACACGAGGGCATCGCCCGGCTGTGGCACCACGTTGCCATTCCAGTTCGCTGCGGTGGTCCACTGGCTGTTGGCGCCGCCGCCGTCCCATGTGCGCGTCACTCCGGTGGGCGGCACAATGACGGTGACACTCACATCATTGCCGCTGCCGCCGCGATAGGAGAGAAAAAACTTTCCATTCAGCAGTGTACCCTCGGGCATGTTGAGGAACTGGCCCTGAGTCACGGAGTAATTGTTGTAGATGAGGATGTATTCAGTGCCCGGCGACGGGTTGGGGTCCGCCGGCGGGAGGAAGTCGAGCACGGCGTTGTTGATGGTGACCGCAACCCGGGCAAAGATGGCATCTTGTGCCGAACCTTCGTACTCCGCCTGATAGCGATAGGTGGCGGCCGGGCCCAGCGTGCAATTCCGGCACGCGAGCAACCGGGTCTTCGCCGCATC
>JANNVM010000923.1:0-3476 GCA_031414455.1 Verrucomicrobiota bacterium | reverse complement strand
AGGGACAGCAGCAGCATGAGCGCCGCCCTATCCTCACCGGATCAGGCCCGCGCCGCACTGGAAACCGCCGCCGCCAAGCTGGCGCGCAGCCCCGAAGGCCAGGAAGCCGCCCGCCTCATGCACCGGTTTCTCCGCGGTGCCGGCGGGAACCTCGATGCGTCCAATCAGGCCGCCATCATGGTCCTACTCGCCGCAGCCTTCGGGCCGCTCACCGGTGCCGTGCTCGACCTGCTCACCGTCGCCGCCACCGGCACCCGCATCGTCATAGAGGGGAGGGACGCTGACCTATGAGCGCAACCCTCCTCTACAGCGCGCAAATCAGCCGTCCCGCGCTCATCAAGTGGACGAAGAAACTCCCGCGGGAAGTCGGCGGCGCCATCATCGCGGAGGCGGTTTCCGACCTCATGCACGGCGACTGCAGCAGCCTGAAAAGCCTCCCGTTCGTCAGCCGCTGCAATCTCCGGCGGAAGCGGAAATTGACCAGGGCTTCAACCCCGCCGACTATCACCACGCCATGAGCGCTCACCATCTCCATTACCAGTTGCTCGAAGTAGTCCGGAAGACCGCCGCGACGAATAAAAACCGCGTCCCCTCGATGTCGGACGCGGAGCTTATTCAACACCGGAGGCTGGGGATTTCCTCTACGAAGTCGGTCCGGAAGGCAGCGAAGCGAGCAAAGGACAAGGAACTCGAACAGCAGTGCGACGAGATTGAAAAACTCGTCAATCAAACCTATCCGCTGCCGGTGTAGCGCTCGCCGGCCCCCTCACGGCCCCGTCTGGCATCCGCTGGACGGGGCTTTTTGTTGTTGCCGCATCGCCCCGGGCATGGCATACAGGTCGCGTCTCTCATGGGGATCGCCGACGGTCACTGGTGCGCAGTGTCCAGACGCGCAACACTTCACAGCACAACACGCCGGCTCCTGCATTCCGCAGGCTCCGTGTCTAACCTATGAAGTAACCACCATGAAAACGAAAATTGAAGACGTGCTAGAGCAACAGAACCGGGCTTGTCTCGAAGATATTCAGCGCCGAAACGCCGAACATGAGAGCCATGAGAAAGCCAGGGAAGAGGAGGCTAAAAAGAGCGCCGACCGTTACCGCCAAACGATGGCTGGCGGGCATCCGCAAACCGCCAGAGGATAGCCTCGCACTTGACCACGGCCCGCACTGGAAACGGTGCGGGCTTTTTCGTGCCTGCGCACCAGGGATCAAGAATTAAGGACGCGGGCCGCCCGGCGGCTGCTCCCCGATGCTCATCTTGCGGAGCATCTCCTCATCAAATTCCGGCAACCCTTCCCGGTTGTCCGCCATAGCAGCAGCCGCGGGATTTCGCGCTTCCACGTTTTCGAGCCGTTTTTGGTGCGCTGTTTCCTGCGCCGTACGCAGCTTCGCCGCGACCTCTTCGGGGTTCAGCCCAATGTGATTTGCCAAACTGACGATCATAATCTCAAGCGCATCCACCTGCGACCGCATCTCGATCATGTCGCTGATCGTTCGTTGGAAAGTGCGCGTAAGAATCCCAAGCAGCTCCTGCATTTCACCGGGGGTCATTTGATCATCTGTTGTGTCCATTGGGCAGACTACCAAATATTGGCAGCGCCACAATAACTTTTCGTGCCTCCGGAACGCCATCACGCCGTCACCGTGAACCCCGCCTTCCGCGCCTCTGCGAGCGCGTCCTTCGCCATCCATCCCTCGATCATCTTCGCCACCTCGCGGGCAGCGCTCTCGAACGCATCAGGCGCAACCTCAGCCATGCCGCCGCCGCCCTTGGAGCTGGCGAAGTTCTCGAAGACGATTTCCACAGCATCCGCGAGGATCTTCTCCGACGCTGACCCGGGAGCGTGCTTGTATTTCGGTGCCCGTCCCTTTGCCCGCCCGTGGATGAGATCGTAGCCGGCGAGCAGACCGGCACGGTGCAACCCTGAGGAGAACTTCCGGCCTCGCACGAATGCCGCCACGGCGGAGTAGAAGCCCGCGTCATCAGCAAAGCCCGCCTTCAACTTCGCGCCCTTGTAGTTGATCGTTGCCACGATGGCAGCCGCCACCGTCCCGCGATACTTGTCAGCCGTCTTGCTCGCCCTCAGCCGTCGCCGTGTCCGGCCCGTCGTGCGGCTGTAGGTGGACAGTATCCGCATGAGCTGCGCCTCGACCTTCGCCTTGTTGCCCTCCGGTATCTTCGACCACGCGAAATCGAGCAGCAGCTTCGCAGCCTTGTAGAGCGTGCTCTTCATGTCCTTGCCTCTCGCGGCACGCATGGCACCCCACCTGTTGAGTGCGGGAGTAAGCGTGTCCTCAATGATCGTGATAGCGCCGGGCATGAGGGCACCATCGCACACAGAGCGTGAGTAATCAAGGAACGTGAAGGGGTGTCTCATAACTGATAGGGTAAGGAATCTTTTTTCTGGGCCTTTTTGGGTGCAAGTTGCCCGGCACCGCAGAAAGCGGGCGCGCCAGGCCGAAAAAGGGAAACCGGACGCAAGAAACCAGTCCGGTTTCGCTCATGCGGTGCGGTTGTGAGCGTCGCGGCTGTTGAATTCACGGGCATTCGCCACCAATTCAGAGAAGTGAGGGAGAGCGTTCTTGAACGTCCGGCTTTTTCGGAGTAGGTGAGCAACACGACCATGCACGCCAAAAAGACCACGCGCTTTTCCAGTCTCACCGAGGCTGCGACGTTCTACGGTATCGGGCGCGGACCATTCTTTGAGATGAAGCGTCTGGGCGATGACCGCGGCGACGCGTTGCCCTACGATGAACCGGCTGCAATGCCGGCATGGTTCGAGCGGATGCAGGCAAGCGGTGCCCGCCGGCGGCAGTGCCCCGACTCAGTTCTTGCCCGGGCGTGTGAGGCGACGGCGGCACCGACCGCACCGAGGAAGGGAGCGCCGGCCGTGAAGGTGAAGGCAGGCAAAGTGAAGTCACCACCACCGGCAGAGGAGAAAGAATCGTCGATACCGCCCGCGGTGAAGATCACCCTGGGCCCTGAGGCTACGCCGGCCAGCATCGTCTCCAACCTGATGAAGATGCACCACGCTCTTTCAGAGGCGCACTCGGAGATGAGCAAAGCAGGGACTCAGAACACTGCGCAGGGGATGGCGCTTTTCCGTCAGATTGCAGACGTGGAAGCCCGCGCGCTCGCGTGGCAGAAGGCAACGGCAGACCTCCCGCAGGATGACAAGATGACCGTCGCCGAGGTGCAGGCCGCAGCGATGGAGATGGCGCGCGTCTTCAACATTCTGCTCCGGCGTGAACTGCCGGTAGAGTTTCCGGCCGCCGATTTTGAGAAGATCATGGCTGCGCTCGACCGGGTGAATGAGAGGTTGCCTATGATGCTGCCGGCGGTGTTGAGGGCGGCCTGACAAACACTGGCGAACGATAGCGAACGCGGGCGAATTTGTTCTCAGGTTCGTTCCTTTTTAGTCTAGCTGATTCTCGCAATCGTCTCAGAATCAACATGGTGCGCGCTGCAGGGTT
>JANNVM010000922.1:0-3483 GCA_031414455.1 Verrucomicrobiota bacterium | reverse complement strand
CGGCTGGCCGGGCACTATGCTGACGGCTGGGCGCGGCGACTGGTTGTCGCCGTCTTCGGTAGTGATCTCGATGACATCGCCCCACTGGAGGGCGGGGAATTCGGTGCCGGCCTTGATGGGGATGAGGGTCTCGGCCATTTTTCCGTCGGCGACTTTTCTAAAGAGGCGAAGGGTGGACCAGTCGGGCTCGCGACTGAGGCCGCTGGTATTGCCTGCCGTCCAGCCGCCTTTGTCGTGCCATGCGAGGAGGTTGGATGCCAGGGTGGCGGGTGTTTCCTCTGGAGAGGTGCGGGTGGCGAGGAGGGACTCGCGGGCTTCGTCGCCGAAGAGGAGGGTGATGTCCGGCTTGGCGGCGAGTTTCGGATATTGGTAGCCGCGGAGGAGTTGGAGTTTGAGGGCGAGCGGGGCTTCGCGGATGGCGCTGCCGGGCCCGAGGGTGGGATCGGCACCGTGGGCGAGGAGCATGGCGGTGGCGGCGGCGCGGAATTTTTCGTCGGGGCGACCGATGGCGAAGGCGAGCGGGGTGTAGTCGCCGTAGAGGAGGTTGGGATTGGCATTGCCCTTGAGGAGGGCGGCGATGGCTTCGACTTTGCCGGACTCGATGGCGAGCCAGAGGGGGAATGTCGTTTCTTTGGCGCGGTTGTCAGGACCGTCCGGGGCGGCACCGGCGGCGAGGAGGAGTTCGATGAGGGGGGCGTTGCCCTGTTTGACGGCAGCGTCGAGGGGAGTGATGTCGGAGAATTCGGGTTTGGAGTTGGGTGTGCGACGGACGGTGCCGCGGGCGTTCACGTCAGCCTTGGCGGCGAGGAGCAGCTTCACGCAGTCCAACTGCCCGCGCAGGCAGGCGATATGGAGCGGGGTGAGGCCGTTGCTGTCGGCGATGGAGGGAATGGCTCCCGCTTTCAGAAGAGCCTCCGTCATGCCGGCATCGGCGGCGGCGTAGTGCAGGGCACGCCAGCCCATCGCGTCCGTGCCGGGGTTGCGAAGTTCCGCCGCCGTGAAGTCGAGGAGTTCATCGGGCGCGTCCGGGTTCGCTCCCAGATCCAGCAACTTTTGGAGCACACTTCGATTCCCCTTCCATGCGGCGACATGGAGCGCGGTCATGTGCTGGCCGGTGGGAGTGGCGTTCACATCGGCTTTCAAGGCCAGCAGCCGGTCTATCCATGCTTTGTTATCCCTTGAGATGGCGATGGCCAGCGGCGTGAGATTCAGGAAGCCGCGTTTGTTGGCCTCATCCAAGTGGACGGCGTTGTCCCTGTTGATGTCAGCACCCTTGGTGATGAGCAGTTCCGCGACTGCCGTATAGTTGTTGGCCACTGCCGTCGGGAGTGCTCCAGCGGCTGACGTGATCGTCGCGCCCTTGGCAAGGAGCATTTCGCAGAGCGACTTGTGACCCTTGGCGGCGGCGTAATACAGGGGGCAGCCGCCGGAGTTTCCGTCGCCATTAGGGTTGGCACCATGTTCGAGGAGAAACGCGGCGACGCGGTTCCATCCTTGGCTGGCGGCCCTGGAGAGGGGTCCAGTCTTATCATTGCTGGCAGCCGACTCTGGATTGGGCACTGGCTCGAGGACTTTGTCGGGGCTGTTCTCCGCCAGCATCATCAGGCGGCGCAGTTCTTTGTCTTCATCGGGGTCGGAGGGAAGGGCGGCAGGGGCAGCGGGCGCGGGTTCCTTCGCGCCGAGGGCGGTGAGGTTTTCGCGGCTGAGGCGGGCGTGGGGGTCCTGGTCGGCGAATTCCGTGACGAGGCGCTGGTAGAGTTTGATGGCGTCGTCCTTGCGGCCCTGCTTGCGGCGGACTTCCGCGAGCCGGTACAGCGCGGCGGCGGCGAACTGGCGCTGCTCGGCCCACTTTGTCAGGAGCGACTCGTAGCCGGCGGCGGCTTTGTCGAGATCGCGGGTGGCTTCCTCTTCAAAGAGGGCATCGCGGAGGAGCGCGCGGAGATCGCCGGCAGCCGGCGGCGTATCGGCGGCGCTGGAATTGAAGAATGACGAATGCAGAAGGAAAAAACAGAGCGCGGCGGTGAAGATGCGGTGGAGTGGGGAGGGGATGAAGTGCATGATGCGGCTCAGTATAGACCGCAGACGGAGGCGAAGTGTCATGGTTTTGTCATTCGTGAAACGGGCGGGCGGCGCGGACAGATGCGGATCAGGAAACTGCGCCAATGACTTGCATCCCCCGCGCTGCCGTCATAGATCAGCCGGAAAACCATGCCCGCGGAACCCGAAGCCGAATCCAATACCGATGTGGACAGCCGCCTGCTGCAACTCACCGGTGCGGGGGACCGCGAGGCGTTTGCCCGGCTCTACGACCGGTTCTCCGGCGTGCTGCTGGCGACGGCTTACAGTGTGCTCAACAACAAAGAAGCGGCCGAGGATGTTCTCCAGGACGCGTTTCTCATGATCTGGGAAAAGGCGCCGCTCTACGATCCGTCCCGGGGCAAACCCCTGACGTGGGCGGTAACCCTTACCCGCAACAAGTCCATTGATCGCCTGCGCGGCCTCCAGCGCCGCCGCCGCCTCTATGATCAGGCGGAACAGGAATCACTCACGGACAATCAGTTCGATGATCGCGATTCCTTCGCGGCGGTGGTCAGCGCGGAACGCGGAACCATCGTCCGCGATGCCCTCAAGCACCTCTCTGCGGATCAGCGCCAGGCGATCGAACTAACATTTTTCCAGTCACTCACTCAGGGCGAAGTCGCAGTGCAACTGGGAGAGCCGCTCGGCACCATCAAGGCCCGCATCCGCCGCGGCATGATGCGGCTTCGCGAAGTCCTGGCGGGACAACTTTAGGCCGCCTTGAGTTCCTTTTCACGCGCGACGAACCACAGCGGTTGCCCGGCGTCGTCAAGGATCGGAGTGATCGCCACAATCACCCGGTAGAGGGTGCCGTTCTTGTGGTAGTTGGCCAGCGTTTCGCGGCAGGGAAGGCGATCCCGCACTGCCTCCCGAATCCGTTGCACCGCCGCGGGATCGGTTTCCGGTCCCTGGAGTACGCTCCCGGGCTTGCGTCCCTTGAGTTCCTCAAGTGAATAGCCGCACATGGCGACGAAGGTGGGATTCACCCACTCGATGATACCATCCGGGCCGGTGACGACAAATCCGTCATGCTCCGTCTGACGCGGGTGACCATCGAGTGATTCCATGATGCGCAATTTGACTCCCGCAGCAGCGGAGATTGTCACCGGCAAGTGCGCGACGACCACCGCGGTTCCCACTTCCTCAAGGCCGGCCACCATTCCCCGAAGTTCATCGTGGAATTCGAGGATGAGTTCGAAATTCTCACGCTCGGGTGCCGTCATGGCGCCTGAAACATAGAGGGAGGCACGGTCCTGGAGTAGTTCGCTGAGCATAAAGTTGGGGTGATGATATGCAGAGTTACGCATCGCGGCCAACACAAGATGCCAAAAAAACGGGAGAATCACGTGAAAGGCTGCGGCGGCAGGGAACCAGGCGGGTGCCCGGCGCACTCACGAAAATTTA
>JANNVM010000921.1:0-17674 GCA_031414455.1 Verrucomicrobiota bacterium | reverse complement strand
TCAATTTGAGGCAAACAAGGGCACGCTTCTTGTTACGCTGGATATGATTACCGTCCCATTTGCAGCGTCCGTCGCGCAACTATTCTGCCGGATGAACGCGGCGATGAACGCGGAGAGGATTCGCCAGCCGCGACGGCGGCGGTATCAATACCACCTCGCCAGGCCGCCTTCCCAGAGGGCCTTCAATTCGGCGAGGTCTTCATCAATGAGCAGTTTGTCCACATCGGCGGCGACCTGGAGGCGGCGGTGAGTCTTGGTGGTGTGGCCGAGGTGGGTGAAGGACACGCCGTGGAAGGCGGCCTGGACGGCTTTCACGTTTTCCTTGGCGACTTCGATGATGAACTGCCGGAGCGTTTTTCGCGTGGCAAGTCGAATGCTCTTCCGCCAACAGCGTGGACAGCCAATCCGAAGTCACCGTTTACCGGCTCGACGATTCCAACACCCTCCAGTCGGTGCAAAAACTGCGCTCCGCCCAGATCAACCTAAAAAGGACGATGATGTCCACAGATTTCACAGATTTCCAAAGATTGTGAAGGAGTTGCCGTCTTGGTCACATACACCCGCAGGATGAGTCGCACGTCAGTCACAACTTGCTGAAAATCTGCGTTCATCTGCGTAATCTGCGGACACCCATTCCCGCTTTTAGGCTCAACCGCACCACTGAAGGCCGCCTCCGCGGACTGCCCGCCGGCACCAACACCCAGCCGTTGGCCGACGGCACCTATCGCATTACCATCGAGGAGAAACCGCCCGCTGGCACCACTCCCGCCGCCGGCACGCTGCTCGAACCCGCCGCCACATGGATCGAAGTGAAAACGCCGTTCAACTGGCTCCCGTGGGCCCTCGGCGTCTCCGCGCTCGGAGCCGCCAGTGTGATCGGCTATTCCGTGTGGTCGCTGCGGAAGTAAGGAGGAAACGCCGACCACGGCAGGGCTTACACACGAAGGCTCGCGAGGTTATGACATCCGCAATTGGCCCGTCCGGGCCACCCCATACACTCCGACACGGGCTTCCGTGCCTGACTTGACGCCATCCGGCCAAAGGTGTCGCTGATCCATGATATAGGCGATCCGAATCGCTAACGCTACGGAACCTGTCTGACCCGTGAGGGGCTGCCTTCAGATCCCGGGGAAGTAAAAAGCCGGTGGAAACAGGTTTCCCTGGCCATAAGACCCGAACATACAGCATTCAGTTGAATTTCATCCACCGGCACCCTCAATCCGACCCTCTCCGTAATTGTGATGCCCCCACGAATTGGAACCGGAAAGGCAGAACCGGCTGATCGCCTATTCAGCGCGGAACCGAAGTTCCCCGCGAAGCCAAGCAGCACCTTGCCCCGCCCACAATTCCCTGTAGAGTCTAACGCATGAACGCCACGACGGACTCCGAAAAGACCCTCGATTACCTTGAGCAGCAGATTCCCGGCCTCTCCGCTGCGGCGGTGGATGTGGCCTATTGGCAGGCACTGGCGGCCGGGCAAAAGGTGTTGGTGAGCGGAGACGGAGGAATCTACGAGGTATTCCCGGACGGGACGCGGAGGTTTGTCAAAGCCACCGGCCAGCCGCTGAGCGTGCCGGTGGGAACCCGAGTGAGGATTCGTTGATTATGACCCTGCCCCGCCTGCGCATGTTCGCGGGGCCGAACGGCTCCGGCAAAAGCACCATCAAAGGTGTGGTGCCCCCGGAACTGCTGGGCGTTTACCTGAATCCTGATGAAATCGAAAAGGACATCGCACTGCGGGGCTTCCTGAACGTGCGGGACTATGGGGTGGAGACGACAACGGAAGAGATCCTGCCGTTCTTCGTGAACTCGACCCTTTTGAAAAAAGCGGAGATGGACGAAGAGGCATCCTGTCTGCGCTTCACGGACGGGAAGCTGAGCTTCCACGAAGTGCTCGTGAACGCTTACTTTGCCTCCGTGGCGGCAGATTTTCTGCGGCAGAGACTCATGGACCGGCGGGTCTCGTTCTCTTTTGAAACGGTGATGTCCTCACCGGATAAGGTGGCGCTGCTGGAAAGGGCACAGAGCCTGGGTTACCGGACCTATCTCTATTTCATCGCCACCGAAGACCCCGCGATCAACGTGGCGCGAGTGAAGGCCCGCGTGAGCCTTGGGGGACATGATGTGCCGGAGGAAAAAATCGTGACACGATACGGGCGCTCCCTGGACCTGCTAATGGATGCGATCCGGCACTCCAACAGGGCCTATCTGTTCGACAACTCGCGTGAAGGCGGCGAGCACCTGTGGGTCGCGGAGATTACCGACGGTCGTGACCTGGAGGTGAAATGTGACCAACTGCCCATGTGGTTCCAGCGTTCCGTATGGAACAAAATCACCCAGACTCCCGCATGAGGACCGTCAGCAAACCAGAACGCGAAACACAAAACGGAAAGGGGGCAGAAGATTCATGACAAGCACTGCCGCACTTGACCCCGCATCGCGCCCTGACGACGAATTCGAGGCTCAATACCACTTTGCCAGCCCGCCTTTCAAGAGGGCATTCACTTCGGCGAAGTCTTCATCAATGTGAGATGCGCTCGTTGAGCCAGTCGGGATTGGCATAGAGAGCATCCTCATCAATTCAGCCAGCAACAAGCACCGTCAGCCGTATTACCCGAATGGGGGGATTGCTGAATCTGGCCGCCGGTGCAAATTCTGCGCGTGCCGGGATGGCAGATCAGGGCCACACCCTGTAGTCCCTCCGGCCTCCAAGGTTTTCGCCATGCACCCACTTCTCAGCCGCCGCCATTTCCTTTCCCAGACCGCCACGGGCCTGGGCGGGATCGCCCTGACCCATTTGCTGTCGCGCAGCCAACTGTCCGGTGCGACCGTCAGCGGCCCGATCCGCCCGGATATCAATCCGGCGAATCCCAATGCCGCGCGGAAAGCGCATTTTGAGCCCCGGGCGAAGAATGTGCTCATGATCTTCTGCTCCGGCGCGGTCAGCCAGGTGGACACGTTCGATTACAAGCCGGACCTCATTAAACACCACGGCAAGCCAATGCCCGGTGCCGAGGGACTCATCACCTTCCAGGGTGAACAGGGCAACCTGACAAAAAGCCCGTGGGAATTCAAACCTTATGGCCAGTGCGGCAAGATGGTCTCGGATCTCGTGCCGAACCTCGGTGCGCATGTGGACGACATGTGTTTCATCCATTCCCTGACAGGAAAGACGAACACGCACGGGCCCGGCGAAAACTTCATGTCCACAGGCAACATCCTTGATGCGTTTCCCAGCATGGGATCATGGCTGACCTATGCGCTGGGCTCGGAAAACGACACCCTGCCGGCGTATGTGGCCATTCCCGATCCCCGCGGCGCGCCGCAGTCGGCCGGAAATTTCTGGGGCTCCGGCTATCTGCCCGCGGCGTTTCAGGGCACCGATTTTAACGCCGCGAGGCCGGTGAGGAATCTCGCAAGACCCGCTTCCACGAGCCTGGAGCATGACCGCGCCACCCGCGAGTTCATCGCGAAGATCAACCGCCACCATCTGGAGCGCTTCCCCGGCGACTCGGAGCTTGCGGCCCGCATTTCCAGTTATGAACTCGCGGCGCGCATGCAGCTCTCGGTGCCGGAAGTGTCGGACATTTCCAATGAGCCGGAGCACATTCTGAAAATGTACGGCGCTGACTCCGCGGGAAATCCCGTGAAGGATCTGAAGGCTGCGTATGCGAAGAACTGCATCCTCGCCCGGCGGCTTGTTGAGAAGGGCGTGCGTTTTGTCCAGCTCTTCAACGGAGCCTATCAAACCGGCGGCGAAGGGGTGAGCAACTGGGACGGCCACAAGGTTCTCGCGGAACAGTATGTGAAGCACGGCGAAGTCATGGACCAGCCGACCGCCGCGCTCCTCGCAGATCTCAAGCAGCGCGGGCTGCTCAAGGACACACTCGTCGTGTGGTGTACGGAGTTCGGCCGGATGCCAACATTTCAAAAAGGAGCGAGCGGCCGCGACCACAATCCCGGCGGCTTCACCGCATGGATGGCGGGAGCCGGAGTAAAGAAGGGCGTCAGTTACGGCGCGACGGATGAGTTCGGCTACAAAGCGGTGAGCAACGTCGCCACCGTCTATGATTTTCATGCCACCATCCTCGACATCCTCGGTCTGAATCACGAACGCCTGACATTCTATCACAACGGCCTCGAACGCCGCCTCACTGATGTCCACGGCCATGTGATCAAGGATATTCTGGCGTAGCGGCTGACGTTTTGAGGATGGCCTTCCGCGGAATGCGGAATGCGGAATGCGGGACCGGGCACGCGCGCGACTCCGCCGGGGCAGGTTCCATCAGGCCGCCGGGCGGCAACCCTGTGAAAAGCCGGTCACATCTTTTTATTAACGCACAGATCCCAACTCGCCTGCATCACCGGCTTATCCTTTTTCTTTTCCTTGTGCTGCGAAACCGGCTGGCCGAGTTCCGGACTGTAGAGGCCGCCGGGGCTCTGGAAGAGGCCGCTCTCCGGGCACCATGCGGCACCACCGCCGGCTGAGGAGTAACGCAGGATCCAGCGGTAGCCGAGGGTGGATGACGTGACGCCGGTCGCGACGCCGTCGCTTGTCAGGAAAATGGGCTTGCCGGAATCATCGAAGGCGCATCGCTCTGAGGGGAAGCCGGTGGCACTGGTGAGCAGGGTGCAGTCGGACCCAGCGAAAGCCCGCTGCGTGCGCGGGACACGACCGCCGGGACGAACCATGTCAAACATCGTGATGTCGTCGTTCACAGGCATCTCTTTCAATGGTTCGCCGCAATCAGCATCCAGGATCGGAAACACGAAGTCGGTGCTGTTACCGCCGCCGCCATGCGGATAGTAGGTGCTGCCATTCTTCGTGATAATGCAATGGTGCGCACCGCCGCTGACGGCGAAGGTCATCTCGGGAATGCCGTTGCCGTCGAGTTCCTGAATGCAGTCGGGGCCGTCGTAGAGGAAGAATGTGGTGACGGGCGGAACGAGCGGATCGTTGCTGGCGAGGGTGCTGCTGATGCGGCGGCTTTGGGCATCGTAGTTGTAACTCGCAATAGCCGCGCCGTTGGCACCAAGCACCCCCGCGAGTCGGGACCAGGCATCGTAGATGAGCGCCATGCCGCCGGCGCCGCGCCCAAGGTAGCTGAGATCGCCGTCGTCGTTCCAATGGACCGCGCCACCCGGCCACGTGGAGTATTGCGCCACCTGATCGTCGAACAACGGGGCGGTATCGCTGCTGAAGTAGAGGCCGGGATTACTGCCGCCCGTGGCGCTGCGGCGCTGGCCGCGGGCGTCGAGCACGTAACGGACGTCGCTTTCGGTAAGGACCGGTCCGGCGGCGGCTTCGCGAATCTGGGTTACGCAGCGGGTGACGCGATTGCGCGCATCCCGCGTGAAAGTCTGCCGGCGCGATGGCGGTTCCGGGCCGTCGGCGAAAACACGCTGCTCCAGCGTCACGCACTGGTCGGCATTTCGGCGGGTGATGCTTTCCTCCATCGTGTTGCCCGTCGTATTGGTGACGGACATGCGCACCCGCTCGCCGAACGAGAAATCCTCCACCGCGCCGGCGAATGGCAGGGGCGGCTCGCCGTCGCTGCGGTAGTCGCAGGTGGTGACCACGCCGTTGCGGCGGACTTCGCGCACGCAGGCGAAGCCCTGGTAGTCGCACTGTGTGATGGGCGGCGCGAGGGTGACGCCGCCGGAGTTCACGATGGAGAAGGTGATGAGCAGTCCCTGCGCGTTGCGCTGCTCGCTGAAGCGCTCGCCGCCAGGGTAGGTGCTGCCGGTGCAGCCGCGGTGATTGTAAGTGTGCGTCACCGTGTGCCCGTTCTGGGTTTCGCTGAGCCTGTTGCTCAGGGAGTCATGGGTGCAGGAAATGACGGAAGTGCCTTCAGTGACTTGCACGCACTGGCCGAGACCGTTCCAGACGTACTCTGTCGGCGGCACGGGGACGACGCCGGGCGGTAGATTGGAAACGGTGACGCGCGTGGACTGCGCCTTGTAGTCGAAGTCGGCGGACATGATCGCGCCGTTCTTGCGCACATGGCTGACCGGATGGCCCAGTTCATTGAAGGTGGTGGTCTCAAATGTGCCGTCGGGAAAGTCGGTGCGCGTGACGCGGTTTTGGGAGTCGCAGGTAAACGTGGTGGTGTAGCCGGCGGCATCGGTGACGCTGCGGCAGACACCGCCGGGACAGACGCTGCTGGACTGGTAGTCGGGCAGTCCATCGCCATCCGAGTCCGGCAAAGTGGTGAGGACGCTGGCGAAGGTGCCGGAGGAGGACACGGTGTCGTAGGCATACGAAGTGGTGAGACCGCCGGGCGAAGTCACACTGGTGATGCGCCTCAGGGAATCGCGGAGCATGGTCTTGAGACTGCGGGCGCCGTCGGTGCTGCTGGTCTGGCGGCAGGCCGCATCGAAGGTGGCCGCGGTGGTGAAGGTCTCATTCGGCGTGCCGGGAATGGTGGAGTGGGCGGTGACCGTAGAGGCGATGACATTGCCGCAGGCGTCGAGCGTGCAGGTTCTCGTCAGCGTGCCTGGATTCGCAGTGACGATAGTGCGGCCTGCGGCGTCGTAGCCGAAGGTTTGCAGGGTGTCGCCATTGCACGTTATACTCAACGGCAGGCCGGCAGGCGAGTGGTGGACGGTGGTCGTCTCGGTGGCGTGCGGCGCGGGGGCACCGGGGGCGAAGCGTTCGTCAGTCCACACATCGTCAGTGGTGAAAACATCGAAGAAGGCACCGGCTGCAAAGCGATCATCGACAATGTTGACCATGCTGTCGATGAGCGAGTTGAACTGACCCGCAGTCGGCTTGTCGCCCCGCTGCTGGACGACATGAGCCAGTTCATGAGCGAGAGGCCGCCCGGTCTGCCCATTCACAAGGATGGAAGGATTGTTGGAGCGAACGCGGCCGCTGGCAGTCGAGTGACAAATCGCTATTTTTGAGGAACTGTCGCGGCCCCGGGTGCGCGCCAGGAGCACGTTTCCGGTCGAGCCCGGCACGTCTTTCACCTCGCCGGATACCTCCACTGTAGTGAAGCCCTGGTTGTCGTAGCTGAACGTGTTCACGTTGCCCATTTCATCCGTGCACGTGGCCGGGCGCCGCCAGGCATCGTAGGTGCAAGTAACCGTAGGGCTCACTGCGCCTGCGGCGGCTCTGACCGTCACCCTCTTCACCTGTTGGGCCAGGTTCATCCGGAACTCTGTCGTCACCGCGCCTGGCATGCCCGCTCCACCCGCCGTGGTGCTGGAGAGTTGGCCCAGCGCATCCCATGTGAAATCGCAGACCTCAGCCACCGCCTGATTGCGGCTGGCGGCGGGAGTGGAAACGCGCACGCACTGCCCGGCCCGATCCAGCGTGTATTCCTTCGGATTGAAGAGAGCCATATCCAGTCCTGACGGATCGAGCAAACCCGGGGGCAGGTTTATGGGAATTTGCTCCGTGGCTACCATGACGAGCCGCCCGCGGATGTCATAGACGCAGAAGCCGGTGTAGTGAGGATTTCCCGGCTCCACCGGGCTGCCCGCCATCAGAGCGCCCGCAGCATCGCGGTGCTCCAGATCACAACGCACCGCCAGGCCGCCGGCGTCGTAGAACTGCGTACAAACGACGCGTGCCGCAGTGGCTGGATCGGTGCCCAGCGGCGGCGACGAAACGCTCACCAACTGATCGCAGGCGTTGTAGCCGAGGAGGGTGCTGTTTCCTCGCGGGTCCACCACTGCGGTGATGAGGCCCAGCGGATTGCGCACCAGGATCGTCGTTAGGGACAGGCCGCTCCCGTCGCCATTCACATCGGGGGCGACAATGTCACTCGTCAGGTATCGGGTCACGGGATCATACTGGCGAAGCGCGGTGAAGGACGATTCCGGGCCGTTGAGCACGGTGACGCTCGTGCATTGACCCAGACCATTGTAAGTGCAGACCGTGCCGCTGCCGGCAATGGGCGTGGTGGAGGAAGTGCAGTTGCCGTGCGCATCGTAGGCGCAGGCAAAAGTCTGGCCGAGCGTGGTAGTCACGAGGGTGCAAAAGCCGGACCGTTCATACATCGGATTATTACCGGCTCCCCCGCCTCCTTCGTAGAGCGGATTAACGATCCTCGCGGTCGCTTTACCGGGGGGATGCCGCTTGATGACGATGCCGATACCCGGGATCGGATTACTCTGGGCGGACCAGTCGTCGAACGGTCCATCGCCGTCATCATCCTGACCGCCACCGGTCACGAAATCCGTCGCGCCGATGTTGCCGCCGCGCCCGCCAAAGACGCTGAGGCCGTGACCGATGGGATTGCCGGGGCTGTTGCAGGAGCGATCTCCGCCAAGGCCATCATCATCGTCATCATCATCATCCCAAAAGCCACCACCGGCCGCGCGGTCGAAGCAATCCTTGACCCAGCTTTGAATTTTCCCGGGAGGTGAAGCACCGGCCCTGGCGTAATTCTTGATGTCCTGCATACCCTTCCTCACTCTCATCCCCGCGCTGGAACTACCGGACTGATTGGCCCTCATGTGGCGCACGTTCACGGCGTTCAGACCTTTCTTTCCTTCAACGATGCCAAAGCCCGGCAGATACTCCACCGTCACCGTGCGCGACGGCTCCGTGGTATCCGCGCTGACGATGGTTATCACGCGGGCATTCCCGCGCTCACGGCGCGGGCAGTCGCGGCGGAGTTCGCGATCAAAGGTGGTGAGGGTTTTCAATCCATCCGGCTCTGTGCAGCGCGTGCAGTTGTGGTCAGGGTTCCATGCGAACGTGGTTTCGAGAAAGGCGGGCTCGCCGGCCGGCGGGTCGGACGGACGGTTGCTGGCGCTTCGGCAGGCGATTCCCGCAGTGGCGAACGTCGTATAGCGCCGGATGGACTGCGGCCGGTGCATCCGGTCGCAGACGGTTTCCGTCACCCGGCCCAGTTCGTCATTGGAAATACACAGCAGTCCGCCCGCCCCGCCACCGCTGCCCGGCGGGAGGATTTCATAGCTGAAAACCACCGGAGGATCCGTCGGGTCTGTGGCTTGCCGGTCACACGTCAGGCAGCGGTCGTAGTCCACCGCCGCCGGGCCGGAGGCACTGTAAGTCCATGCCGTCATGAGCCGGCCCTCACCGTCGTGGATGCTGCTCAGATTGCTGTTCAGCCGGGCGTCGGTTGAGCCGGTGGTGTAGTGGTATACGGTATCGCCGCGCACCGGCGACAGTCCGGGGATTTGCGGACACGAGACTGATTTCAAATCGCCGGCATTTCCGCCCGGCTCGCCAGCGGCGTAATAGGATAGGCTGATGAAACGCGAAGTCTGATCCGTCACGGTAACAAGACGGCCCGCGACATCATAGCCAAACGTGAGGCTCTGTCCGAACTGGCTATTCACCTGATCGAGTTTTCCGGCGGCCGTGTAAGTGCAGGTCAACGCCACCCCATTGCGATCCACGATGCTCCCGATGCGCCCCCGCCATGGCGCGCCCACCAGCGGGCAGAAGATGAACTGCGACTTGTCGGCGAACGTAACCGTGAATGACGTGTCGGGATTCAACACTCCCGTGCGAAAGAGCCCGTCGCAGACATACACCGCGCCCTGCCGGTGCATCACGTCCACACTGCCGTCACCGTTGTGAACGGCCACGCGCGTCGGCTCAGGATCGGCGGCGGAATCGTAGATCGGCGTGATGCGGACATTGTAACAATGATCCCAACCCGTACCGCAGGCGGACGACGACTGATTCATGGAGCGGTAAGTCCGCCCGAACGCCAGCGGCGGGCCCGCAGGCACGGCCAGTTCCAGGTCGCACTCCTGGTTCCAGACTTCGCCGGGAAGGCTGCGCTGACCGGGGCTGCCGTTTTCCCCATCACTGGCAATCCTGACAGACTCTCGCATGGTCCCGATGGTGTTCCTGGCCTCGCTCGTTTTTGCCTGCGCGCGAGTTGCCGGTTTGGTGACGCTGATAAACCTCGGAATGGCCACGCCCGCCAGCGGCATCACCGGAGGCGCGTCATCGGCAAAACCGGACGCCGCAGCCTCAAAAGTCTGCCCGATCAAACACACCGTCGCCCCGCCCGGCCCCACGATTCGCGCCAGCGTCACGTGCGGCCCGATTCCTGAATCCGGCGGCGGGATGATATCGAACGCCGGCAGGGTCACCGTCATGCGGCCATCCGGCCCCACGATGATGGGTGCCGTAACCGGCGGAATGCCCTCGATGTCAAAAACCACCACCGAACCCGGCGGCAAACACTGCCCGGCAATCACGAGCACCGCACCTGGGGACAATACTGCCGGCTCCACCGAAAACACCTCCGGCTGTGGCGGCTCAACCTGATAAAATGCCCGCGGCGACGCCGGCTCGGGATCCAGCCACATCCCGCTGGTCCCCTCCGCTTCCACCAGCGCCCGGTCCCGCCAGCCTCCGCCGCCAGTGCCGGACGACAGATCCCCCGAACTGCGAATCCGATAGCGCGTCCCCGCCTGCGCCGGCCATGTCAGCCGGTTCTGACCGCCCGCGAGGCCGGTCGAGAATTGAAGCGAAGGCGAGAATTCTGTCTCCACCGCCGGCAGTGACGGTGAAAAACTGATCAGGAGCGCCATAACGGCGAGAGCAGGAGGCGGAATAGTGGTCATGTCGGCGCAGAGGTTGGCGGCTCAAGATAGCCGGTGTTACTCTCTGAGAAACCCGTCATTTCACCGATGTGACGGCCGGGGAAATATTTCCTGACAAGCCCGGGCGACCGGTTTGACAAGGGCTTGGCAATCCACCCTGCCCTCCCGGCAGGATTCCCGTCATTCGGCGTCTGAATCCGCCCCATGCGAAATCGTCACGCGCCACTCCATCCCGGAGCTTGCGCCTTTTGCCGCAGCCGCCTAAAACAAGGGCAACCTCAACCTTCGATCGCATGAACCGCCCCTCACTTTTCTCCCGGCTCCGCCGCACCTGCGCCGTAAGATTCCTCGCCGCCGCGGCGGTATTCGGTGCCCTCACCTGCCCGGCGGACGGTGAGGATATCGTGTGGAATTTCGGTGCGGCAGACCCCGGCACGGCGGCTCCGATCGCCTCTCCCGCAAATCTTTCGGTCAGCAACGTAACCCAGGGAAATAACAACGGCACGACGTTGATGTTGACGGCAGGCTCGGCGGGTTCGGCCAATTATCCTGGAGCGAGCCAGGGTCAGAATGCGCAGTTGGCCGCAGGCACGGGGACCTACGATCCGGCAACAAGCGGGTATTTTGAAGTGACCCTAACGCCTTCGGCGAACTACCGTGTCATCCTCGCCGGTGTAAATTTCGGTTCGCGCCGCACGAATACTGGACCGGTGAACTATTCCGTGCGCACGAGTGCCGACACCTACGCGACTCCCATCGCGGGCGGCGCGCATGCCGCCGCCAGTTCATGGGGGCTGATGACGAATGCGGGCCTCAACGTTATCTCATCCGCGCCGCTTACCATTCGTATCTTTGGCGTAGATGGTGCCGGCAACGCCAATGCCAGCCAGGCGAACTGGCGCATTGATGATCTCAAGATCTCCGCATTACTGGTAGAGGACGGCACTCCCGAACCAACCATCAGCGACGTCTCGCCACTTTCCGGCACGGTCGGCACAGCGGTCACGGTGACGGGGACAAACTTCGGCGCTGCTCCGGCGGTGAGATTCAATGGAACGCTGGCCGCCGGTTCCACGGTGAATCCCCTGGGCACCAGCATCAGCACGACAGTGCCGGCCGGTGCCACGACCGGCACGGTCACTGTCACTGCGCCCGGCGGTGTCGCCGGCAGTGGCTCACCATTCACCGTCGTCGCGTTGCCGGTCCTTTCGGTGCAGATTTCTCCATCGATCATTTTGGAAAATGCGGTCAACCCTGCGGCCAGCGGAACCGTTTCCGTGGACACCGCTCCCGTCAGTAATGTCACCGTCACTCTCGGCAACAATGCTCCCGGTGCCGCCACCCTGCCGGCCTCCGTGGTTATCACCGCCGGCAATACGACCGCCAATTTCAATGTGGATGCCGTGCCTAATCCGGCGTCCTTCACCGACGCCACCGCGACAATCACCGCGACAGCACCGGGTTACGATCAGGGCACCGCAACCGTCACGGTGCAGAACACCGACGCGCAGCCGACCACGGTGGTGATCAACAAGTATCTGAATGTCTCCAGCAACTCAGGGGGCACGGGAGATATCATAGAATTGCTCGTCATTGGCGACGGCAATCCGGGCACCACCGTGGACATGCGGCGGATGCTGATCAAAGACCACAGTTCCAGCATGGGGCTCGACGGCGGTGGCAAGTTCCGCTTCAATAACATCACCGAATGGAGCGCCGTGAAGGCGGGCACGCTTGTCGTACTCACTCACGCCGCCAGCACCACGGACACCAATCCCGCCGATTTTCTGCTCCGTATTGGGCTTCTCGACACGACCTACTTTGCCAGTGAGGGCGGCACTTTTGACATCGCGACCACCGAAGTGGTGATGATCAAAGGCCAAGACGCCGCCGCCAGTGGTGTCGGCGGCAGTATCCATGCTCTCGCCGGCGGAGTGGAGGGCGCACAGTTCAGTGCCGCGCCGCCGAAGAAGCTGCTCGCCGCCGGCACCAGCGGCACCGGCAAGGGGGTCGTCGCTAATAACACAACTTTTTCGCTCGCGGATTTCAATGGCACCGACGCCACCGGCGACATCCCACTCATCGGTGCCGCTTTCGGTTTTTCCAACAACAGCAACAACAACGCCTTTATTCGGATGCTTCGCGGCATCACGACTCTGGATGGCTCGGGCATGGCAACAATTACCAACGAAACCGCGGGCAGCCCCTTCAACGGGAAAAACTTTTTTCCGCGCAACACGCCAGGGCAGGCTGTCGCCGTCAATCTCAGTTCCAATGCCGGACCCGGGGCCTTGACTTCCGTGAAAATTTCCGTGCCCGCAACCTTCGGCGCACCGGACGAGGGCATGGTCACCGTCACCGGAACGGGTGCCGGCACTCCTTCTGTCAGCGTCACCGGGCAGGACATCACGGTCACTGGCACCGCCATCACTCTTGCCGACGCCGCACTCATTTCCGTCGCGGGACTCACCACCCCCAACCCCACCGCCGTCACAGACGACGGGCGATTCCCCTTTCCCGTCGCCACCGCTGGCGACGCCGGGGTTCTCACTGCTGTCGCGTCGCCGCCGAATGCCCTCATTACGATCCCGGTCGCCAATGTTCGTGACGTGGACGCAAACGGCCTCCCGGTCGATTTCGGCAAGGTCGTCGCGATTGAAGTCGTCTGCACCGAGGAGGATTTCGACTCCGCCCTGCGCACCAGCGGCTACGGCCAGGACGGAGATTTCGGGATAAACATCTTCGTCCAGGGACAGGAACTCAACCTCATCCGCGGCCATCGCTATGCCATCACCGGCCAAATCATCGAATTCAACCGACTCACCGAGATCTCTCCAGGCAGCGCGGCGAATGTAACCGACCTTGGCCCCGGCACGGAGCCTGCGCCGCTCACGATCACGGTGCCGGATCTCCTCGCCACTCCCGAAGCCTACGAAGGCCGGCTCATTAAGATCGCGACTCTCAATTATTCCAGCGGCACCTGGGCTCCGGATCAAATCGTAGCGGTAACCGATGCTCTCACCAATCCCATGGATGTCCGGATTCATACCGGCTCGGACGCCACCACCGTGCCACGGTGGCCGGCCACGATCACGGGGATTTTCGGACAGCGCGATGATGTTGCTCCCGGCCCAGGCTATCATATCATGCCGCGCAGCGACGTTGACGTGGAATCCCTCGGCGGCGGTCCCGGCTATGACGGCTGGGCCGCAGCGTATCCCGGAATTGGCGGACCGGAGAATGACGCTGACTTCGATGGCGTCAGCAACCTCATGGAATACGCCTCCGGCAGTATACCCAACGACAGCAGGTCGCTGCCGTTGTCACTGCAGACGCTCATCGGCCCGACGTTCACCGTCACCTGGGCCAAAGGCGCCACCGCCGCTGCAGACACCACCATGTCATGGATGATAGAAGCCTCCACCAGTATGGCCGGCAACACATGGTCCACTGCCGGCATAACTCTCAGCAACGGACCTGCCGCCATCTCCGGCGACTACGACACCACTTCCGGCCAGCCCAAAGTCTTCTTTCGCCTCAAGGTCGTGCGCACACCCTGACCAATTACTTCCAGTTGCGCCCCGCGCGGCATCGTGCCAAAAAGAGGATGCGATCAGCATCCTTTGCCGGCATGGCGGAATGGTAGACGCGGCGGATTCAAAATCCGCTCCCCGTGAGGGGGTGAGGGTTCGAGTCCCCCTGCCGGTACTATCATTTTCAGGGAGTTACACCGATTTCCACCGTTACGGGTCAGGCAAGGGAATGCACTGAAATGCGCTCAATAGCAGATTTTTAAGCGACAAATAAGCGACGGGATTTTCAGGAGTGGCTGCGGGGATTCGCGCGTTTTGTGGAATGGGTTCCGCCGTCGGCGGCGTGCGGCGGGTCGTTTCAGAATGACACACCCTCCGCCAGCAACATCCGGCGCAGCAGCACATAATCCGTCCGGTTGATGCAAAGGACGGTGACAGTGGTCCGCCCCTCAGGAGTCCGGCCTGCCAGCCTGGCACCGGTCCAGCGGAAATGATCCGCCCAGGAATCGGTGCGGGGATTGAAAAGCCGTATCATCCTGCCGCTATCCGGGTCGAGCCCGGCGAGGTTTGGTCCCTTGTGAGTGTTACAGCGATAGCAGGCAAAGGCGAGATTCCCGGCGTCGCCGCGCCCGCCGTGCTTCCTCGGCACTACATGATCCAGTTGGAATCCAAGTTCCGCGTGCTGCTCGGGGAAGTGGCAGTACTCGCACCGCATTCCTGCCCGGCGGCGTACGAGGGCCTTTAGTTGCGCGCTCATTCAGGGGCGGGCGCGGTCAGGACTTTCCGGCGAGGCTGCGGCGCGCCTTGGACTTCAGGAACTCCAGCGCCGTCCCCACATTGCGATAGGCTTCCATCTCCTGCTCTTCTGCCTGCGTCAGCCGGCCCTCGGCATTCTTCGCGGCCAGTTCATCCGCACGGCGCAAATCCCGGCTGCTCAGGCGGAAGGCCAGCAGCGCGCGGGCCGCCGGCTCCGTCAGCGACTTTTTCGACGGCTGGATCGTGCGCTGCCAGATGGCGAGGCCGGGACTTTCTGTTAGGGTGGCGGGCATGGCCGAAGAATAGGTTTTTCTAAACCCGCTTCAAGTGATGAAATCGCGGGCCGGTGGGGCTGGCGGGCTGGCGCAGGTTGTAGATTGAAGCAGTAAGGCAAGGTATTGGCGACAAGTTCAAAAGATGAGGATGCGGCTCATGGACGCGGCGAGGGCGGCGACCACGGGACGGGCGGAGGCGTTGCGCGGGCTCCAGATGAGGGAGAACGGCGGGCGTTCCAGTTTTAGCGGAGTGAGGGGCCAGGTGGTGAACCGCTCCGCGGTAAGTTCGTTGAGAGCGACAGAGGGGAGAACGGCGGCACAGGCTCCACTGCGCAGAGCGGCGGCGGCGTGCAGATAGGAGGTGTAGTCCAGTGGGATGTGCAGCGGCCCGATGGATTCCTTGGCCGCATAGGCCTCGACCGCTTCGCGCATGGTGCCGGCAACGGGCAGGGCCGGCGACAGTTTGCGGGAGCGCCCCTTTTGCGGCAGTGCCGCGGGTCCGGGAATGGGTTCTGCGGTCTGTCAGGGTGGTCCGGCGCAGGCTGATTCCCTTCTTTTAGCCTTGCCAGACATGGCGGGCGGCGCGGCAGGCCGGCATCCGAAACCGGGATTCGGCATCTCCGCCCCGATGGGTGGTGACGCGCGGGGGATCACTCCGGCCCATCATCGGCGCGGAGAGCGGGGCGGGCACCCGCACCCTTGCCGGCAAATGCCGGGGAGCCCATGTAACTCCTTCCCTGCCTTTGCAGCCCTCACAAAAAATGAGGGCGCGCCCGTGGTGCCAGTGGTGGCGAGGCGCGATCCGTGGCGCAGGGAGCCGTGCGGGCTGTGTCCGGCGGACCATTCAGTTGCATCACGGAGGAATAAGCAGGGGAATGGAGCGGCGGCGATGCCGGCGGTAGATGCGGAAGTCGCTGTCCAGTGTGAACACCCGGCAGCGCTCATACTTTTCCGAAAGTCTGACGAGGCAGGCGTCGGCGAGGGACATGGGGACACTGGTGTAGTGGGCCATGAGGTCGCGCACAGCGCTGGCTTCGGCGGCGAGGTCAAAGTCGAGCCGGAGGGCACCGCAGCAGATCATGTCGAGCGGGATGTGCATGGGGCGGCGCTGCCGCCAGAGGAGAAAGGCTGCTTCCGTGAGCACGGCTTCACAAACGATGGGCGTGCTGGTGAACGCGGCCCATCGCTCCACGGCCCATGCGTGATGCTCCTCCGACTCATCAAGATAGGCGATGAGTGCGCCGGTGTCGGCGAGGATTACTTCTTCCACGCTCCAAAGCCCTCCATGTATTTGGGATTGGTGCCGAGGTCCGGCACGCCGCTGCGGATGCAGCCGCGGAAGGGGCTGGCCAGCTCCGCGGGAGTCGGCTTCTTCCCTTTGTTGCGGGGCCGGGGCTTGAGCCGGTCGAGCGCGGCCTTGCGGAGGTATTCAGAGCGCGAGATGCCCTCCTCCGCTGCGGCGCGGGTGATGCGCTCAGCGAGGGATTCCGGGAGCTTGATGGAGAGGGTCGTCATGCTCACCGGGTAACACCGGGACGGGAGAAAGGCAATACCGCAGAAGGTTCCCGGCAGCGGCTTCCAGTTGGTGAGGCCGGCGGCGCTCATGGCTACGCTCCAAGCCGGGGCTCATTCCAATGGTCCACGGTCAGGGGCAGGACAACAAGGGGCGGCGCTATCAGATTCAGTTTTGAAGTGCCCGGCGCATCAAGCCGCTCCGCGCCCCGAAAGCTCACGGCTTCCTGCCCAGCACGCGGAAGAACTGCGGGGCCGGACCGGCGGGCCGGTCAGTTCTCCATGCGTGCCCGCCAGTAGTCGGGCTGCCGGCTGTGATGCTTCACGGCGAGGATGCGCAGGTGGTCGGGCTCCACGCGGTAGAGAATGGCGAACGGGAATCGCCGCAGCAGATACCGCCGCACGTCGCTTTCTACGGTGCGCCAGCGGTCCGGGGCCTCCAGGATGCCGCTCACGGCCTCATCCACGGCGGAGAGAAATTCCGCGCCCAGCCCGTCCACGCGCCGCGCGTAGAACTGCGCGGCCTCGATCATTTCCGCCTCCGCTTCCGGGTGGTAAATCACCCTCATGCAATGGCGCGCCAGGCGGCTTCCATCACTTCCGCGTGCGTGCGGCCCGTCACGGTGCCGGCGGTGAGTTCCGCATCGCGGCGCAGGGCATCAGCTATGGCGCTGCGCTCATCAGCGACCGGCAGTCCGTCGTCAATGCTCGCCCATAACGTCTGCGCCAGCGTTGCCCGCTCCGCCAGCGGCAGCGCCATCGCTTCACGGCTCAATTGTTGAATGCTCATGCCCGGCAGATTACCTCCCGCGCTCCCGGTGTCAATCCGCGCCGCGTTTGCCGTCCCCGATTCCTCACCGCTCCAGGACAGAGTGCAAGACGGCCGCAGAGGGATTCTGCGCAGTGAATGACCGATGACGTTCACGGTTACGGGCTTGCGGCTTGGACGGCAGGGATCAAGATGGACTTGATAGCCGGATTATGAGAGTACGCTTTTTCCTCTTACTGGCCGCGGCCTCCCTGTTCTCAGGGTGTGCCGGCGGAATGCTCCAGGGC
>JANNVM010000920.1:0-1505 GCA_031414455.1 Verrucomicrobiota bacterium | reverse complement strand
GGTCACGGCCCCGCCTGCCAATCCCGGCGTCACCAGCCAGTCGTCATAACTCACCGTCCCGGGGAATGGGCCCGGGACCCACTCCAGCGGCTTCATGGGATTCCACTCAAAACTCTGGAGCGGCACTTCCTCCGCCGCCCGGATGTGAACCGGTGAGAGGAGCAGCGTTAGCAGGGCGGCAGCGTGCGAAATGGAGGACGGCTTCATGCGGTTCAGGGCGGAGTGGTGTGGAAAATGAGCGCTCACCGTGCGGCGGGAGAAGCGGGCGGGGCATCCCGGCTGGATAGGCTTCAGGCGGGAGCGTGGTTTGTTCGCCCTTGCGGAGTCTTTCCCGCCATGCGGCGGCTTCCTCCGTGCGGCGCCTGGTCTCCGCATTGATGCGCTCACGGGGCGGCAGTCCGGAGAAATCCTCACGCGCCGCTGGCGGTGACAGCACAGCAACCGCCGGCTCCGTTGAAAGACGGGCGGCCAACGTGACCCGGCGCGCCGCGCCACTCTGCCATCCATCCAGGAAGACGAACGTAAGAACACCAAGTGCGGCGGATACCGCGATGGCAATCCATATAAACCGGGGACGGGACAATGAGTTCATAAGGGCAAACGATCGACGCGGGACTACCGCGCCGGGCGGGACGATTGCGAGCGGCCTGCCGTGACAGTTTTGTCAGGATGCCGGGAGCCGTGCGTTCCAAACCAGGCGGGAGCGCACTGATTTCAACGCTCCGCGACGGCGGTCGTCCGCGATCGTCCGCGATCGTCCTCGATAGTGACCGAGGACGAGAAGGAGAACGGGCAGGAGGACGAGACGTGCTTCCAACCGCCTTGGAACTCCCAACGCCAAGGGCGCAATTCAGTCAGGAGGGTGAGGCGGAAAGCCTCCGTTGCGTGATGCCGTGCGCCGCGGCACCGGGCACGATGTCAGCACATCCGGAATCCCATCATCTCCGCAACAAAGCGGTGCGCCAGCTTATCCTGACGACAGCGGCATGGGGCATCAGTTTCCCGCTCTTCAAGATGCTCTTCGACGTGCAGCGGACAAACGTGCCGGGCGTTACCTCTTATTTCCTTGCCGCCCACGCCATTGGCACGAGGGCGCTGCTGGCGGCGCTGTTCTTTCTCCTGCTGCGTCCCCGGCTGCTTCTGGGACTAACAAAAAGAGAGCGGAATCAGGGCCTCCTGCTCGGGTTCTTCGGAGGCGCGGGGCTTATCTTCCAGGCGGACGGCATGAACTACACCAGCGCCTCCGTCAGTGCCTTCCTCACGCAATTCTACTGTGTGCTGCTGCCGCTGTGGGCATGCCTTAAAAAGCGGGCCTGGCCCGCGCCGCGGCTGCTCCTCGTGACCCTGCTGGTCTCCGCCGGCATGGCGATACTCTCCGGTCTCGTGCAGATCACCGGCGGGCGGCTGGTGATGGAGAGCTTCCAACTGGGGCGCGGCGAAATCGAAACCCTCATCGCTGCCCTGTTTTTCACCGGACAGATTCTGCTCCTGGAGCGCCCGTCGTG
>JANNVM010000919.1:0-2793 GCA_031414455.1 Verrucomicrobiota bacterium | reverse complement strand
GTTGGCGAGCGGCTTGCAAAGCCGCGGTCCCGGGATTGAACCCCTAGCGCTTCAGTTTAGCGTTCCAGGTTGTGAGATTCGCCTCCTGAGCGGCGAAGAGATCATCGGTGGAGTCGAGCACTTCGATGGTCTTGATCTTGTCCCCGCCGCGGATGGCGTTGACGACGTCCAGGCCTTTGGTGACTTCGCCGAAGACGGTGTGTTTCCCGTCGAGGTGCGGGGTGGCGACGTGGGTGATGAAGAACTGGCTGCCGTTGGTGCCGGGACCGGCATTGGCCATACTGAAGATGCCGGGCTTGTTGTGCTTCAATGAAGGCAGGCACTCGTCGCCGAACTTATAGCCCGGGCCGCCGCTGCCGGTGCCTGTGGGGTCGCCGCCCTGGATCATGAAGTTCGCGATCACGCGGTGAAACGTGATGCCGTTATAATAGTCCTTCTTCGCGAGATTCAGGAAGTTGGCGGCGGTCATGGGCGTCTTCGAGGCGAAGAGGGTGCCTTCGATGTCGCCTTTGTCAGTGTGGAGGATGATGCGGATGTCGGTCATGGGAAAAAGTCTGAAGGATGAAGTCTGAAGGATGAAAGCAGGAGTTACTCGACGATTTTGGCGGACTTGATGTAGTCGAGATTGGGGAAGTCTTTTTTGAGGTAGGCATTGCCTTCAGCCTGGACGCGGCCCTGGTCGGGGCCTTTGCCCGAGGGAGCGCCTTCGCCGTATTCACTGTTGAGCTTGTCCACCACGTCCATGCCCTCAATGACCTTGCCGAACGGCGAGAAGCCCATTTTGTCGAGGTTGGCGTTGTCCACGAGGTTGATGAAGAACTGCGTGCTGCGGGAGTTCGGTGCGCCGGACTTGGCGAAACAGATGGCGCTGCGGATGTTGCTGCCTTTGACCGGATCATCATTGATGTTGGCTTCGCGCCACTTGGCGGAAACCTTCGGATCACCGTGGATGCCGAACTGGCCCATGAATCCCGCGATGACGCGGAAGAAGGCGACGTCCGTGAAGTAGCCGGACTTCACGAGATTGTAGAAGCGGTCCACGCCGTTGGGCGAGAGGCTGCGGGCGCACTGGATGGTGAAGGAGCCTTTCGTCGTCTCAAACTTCGCTTTAAAGGAGTCGGGTGCCTTTTCCGTGAGCTTGGAGGGATCGGAGAAATCGCCGGCGGCGGCGGGCTTGTCCGCGGCGGGCTTGGCGGGAGCTTCAGCCGCCGGTTTCGTATCTTTCTTCGGGGCGTCTTTCTTTTGATCCTGAGCTTGAGCAGCAAAGGTGAGACCGGCGATGCTGAGGAGCACGGCAAGGAAGTGGCGAGTGGTGCGGAGTTTCATGGGGAAGTAAATGTTGCAGGTTGGGAGTTCGACCATTGGCCATCCGGTCGGGAGAAATCAAGGTGGAATACGGCGGAGGAAGGTTGAAGGATGAAGCCTAAAGGATGAAACAAAACATGATCGCCCCCCCCTCCCGCCTCCGCCTGCGTCTTTCACCCGCCGCGGAGAAAGCCGTTCGTGGCGGACATCCGTGGGTGTTCTCCGACAGCGTGCGCGATCAAAACCGTGAGGGAAGTGCCGGGGAACTCGCCGTCATCTACGGGCGTGACGACAAATTCATGGCCGTCGGCCTCTACGATCCGGCCTCTCCGCTGCGGGTCAGGATTCTCCACTGCGGCAAGCCGGCGACCCTCGACGCCGCGTGGTGGCAGGAGCGGCTGCGAACGGCGCTGGCCAAACGCGACGGCATGTTCGGCCCTGACACCAACGGTTATCGGCTCATCAATGGCGAGAGCGACGGCTGGCCGGGGCTCATCGTGGACCGGTATGCCGGCACCCTCGTGATGAAACTCTACACCGCCGCATGGCTGCCGCGTTTGTCTGAAATCATCGAGATGCTTGCCGCCGCGCTCACACCGGACGGCATCGTGCTGCGGCTCAGCCGCAACATCACCGAGACCGCGCAGCGCGATTTCTCGATCAGTGAGGGCATCATCCACGGCAGCAGTGCTGAGACGGTCGTCTTCATGGAAAACGGCCTTAAGTTCGAGGCCGAGGTCGTCAACGGCCAGAAGACCGGCTTCTTCCTCGACCAGCGCGAGAACCGCCGCCTCGTCAGTCACCTCTCCAGCGGCGCGGATGTGCTCAATGCTTTCAGCTTCTCCGGCGGCTTCTCGCTTTATGCGGCTAATGGAGGCGCGCGCCGCGTCACCGACCTCGACATCAGCGCCCACGCGCTTGCTGCCGGCGACCGGAATTTCCTGCTCAACCGGGACCTTCGTCCCGTTGCCAACTGCCGCCGCGAAACCGTGAAGGGCGACGCCTTCGCATGGCTTGCCGACGGCCCGCGCGCCCACTTCGATCTCGTGATCGTGGACCCGCCCTCGCTCGCCAAGCGCGAGGCCGACCGCGCTTCCGCCATCGCCGCCTACGGACGCCTCGTCACCTCCGCCCTTCAGCGCGTGCGCCGCGGCGGTGTGCTCGTCGCGGCTTCCTGTTCCGCGCATGTCACCGCCGAGGAATACTTCGCCGCCGTGGACCGCGCCGCCCTGCCCTGGAACACCCGCAAACTCTGGACCAGTGCGCATGCACCCGACCACGCCGTCAATTTCCGTGAGGCCGCCTACCTGAAATGTGTTGCGCTGCGCTGCGGCTGATGGGTGCCGCGGGCTGGTTCGCTGGGACTCACGCGTCAGGCGACCGGCTCGTGCAGCCTCAGACATCCTGACCTGCACGGGAAAGAGTTTTGCTGTCCGGGAAAGTCATTGAACCCGGTTGGCGGATTGGCAGCGGGTGGTGCATCCTGCG
>JANNVM010000918.1:0-3446 GCA_031414455.1 Verrucomicrobiota bacterium | reverse complement strand
GAACTTGTCCAACTCGAAGCCATCCTCGCGCATCGAGATCATGACTTCGTGTTCGCCGGCCTTGTCGATGTCGAGGAAGAGCTGCATCGGCACTCCGGTGTGGACTTCCGGCGTGCGCTGTTTGCAGTCCCAGGCCCATTTCTGTTTCTGCACCGTCTGCCAGCGATGACCGGAGGCGGGCCATTGTCCATCGAGACCGATGTGCATCCCGTTGTCCTCCGGCCCGGTGGAAAAAACACGGCCCCAAACGTAGTAACGTCCCGGCGTATTGATCTGCACTTTGTAGTGCAGGACGGTCATCAAGCCCGCCTTGTCGGTGAAGTTCTCACCCTGGATGAGCTTGTCGTCGTGCGTGCGGCGCGTGTCTGGCAGGCACTCGACATACGCCCCGCCGCTCGCGCCCGCGAAATGCGCCGGGTCACCGTCTGGCTCGGAGGGGCGGCTTCCCAGCCGCCCTTGGCCATCGGACATTTTTGCGGAGTTCTCGGCGGCTGGGAAGCCGCCGCTCCGCGTGAGATACCACGCCCGCTTGTCGGTGAGCGTCTGTTTGAAAAAGTGTTCCGCCTCGATCGCCGCCACACCGCCCGCTTCCTCGAAGACGAGGTCCGGCGACGCGATGGGCTTTGTGAGGTCGGCAGCCAGGCCGGCGAAGGCGGTGGCAAGCAGCGCGAAGAGGGTGATGGGTGTTTTCATATTGGTTGAGTGATCAGGAATTGAATTTGGAAACCGCTTCAGCGAGCGCGTTCGGCCCGCCTACGTTGCCGGGGAAGACCACGTAGTTGAGTTCGGGAAATTTTACCTCCGCGCCGAGACGCCAGACGGGAATGCCGGGCAACAACTGGCCCGCGACCATCGCCCGTTTCACGCCGAGTCCGCGTGTGGCGAGGTCGCTGGACGTGATGCCGCCCTTGGCGATGAGGTAACGCGGACGCACCGTGAGTCGCTGGACGATTTCCACGAGCGCCGCCGAGACGCGGTTGCCGATTTGCAGATTGCGCGCGGAATCGTCGCCTGTGACGAGACTGCGACTGGTGTAGAGCACGACATCGCGGTTCGCCCGCAAGGCGTCGTGGATTTTCTCCAGGGCATTCCTGATGCACTCGACGCGTTGGGCTTCGTCGAGCAAAGCAGGCACGGACAGCTCGATGCGCTCAATGTTGGTGTTCGCGAGGAGATGGGTGAGTTGCTCCGTTGTCTTTGGAACGTAACTGCCCACGACAACCAGGCCGCCGGCACTTCCGCTTCTCTTCAATTCATGCCCGCTGAGCAAAAGCCGCGGCTCAAGACCCAAACGCGCCGCGACGATCTGCGCGGCGCTGCGCACGAGGTAGCGACGACCGTTCTGCTCCGCCATCAGCAGGCCGAGCGCGAAGACATCCATGTCCGAAAGCGCGGCGGCATTGACGATGCACACGCAGCCCTTCGCCAGCTTCTGCAACTGATCGCACACCGCCTGCGGGCCGCCGCTGCGAATCGTCTCGAGCGACACCGAAGCCGCTTCGTGAGCCTTCACGCGGCCCTGCGTCTTCTCCTCGACCCACTCGCGCAAGTTCGAGTGCGTGTAGCCGAACACCGCGTCCTTCGCGAAAGGCGTCTCGGCCGCGGGCGTGAGCTTGTCGCCCTCGGCTACATAATGGACGTCGCGGATCGTGTAGCGGCCGCCGGCCTCGAAGTAGGGAATGATCAGCGTGGCATCGAAGGGGCCGAGTTCTGCGGTCAGAACGTCGGTTTCCAAAGGATAGTGACCTCGCAGCGTCGAGTCGCTGCGACTGACGACGGTGAACGGAGCGGCGGCATCCCTGCCGCCGTGTTCGTTTCGAGTGGAAACCGGCGGCAAGGATGCCGCCGCTCCTTTGAGGTTCCGCGCAATCTCGCGGTTCAACGCCGCCGCCGCGTCCGGCGCGAGGCTGCGTGAATTGGTGAGGATGTAAAAACACGGACCCGGTTGCGCGAACTCAGCTTGCAGCGCCTCAACTTCCCAGGTCGTCAGCACCGGCACTTCATGCACCGTCTGCGTGCCGGTGGGATCATCATCGAGCACCACAAGCTTGTGCTGCGGCCGAGCGGCGAGCAATTCGCGGATGCGGGGCTTCAAGTCTCCGGCATAAGGCGGCGGCAGCGCCGCGAAAACTTCGGCACGAAGAAGCTCGGGAGCGGCGGCATCCCTGCCGCCGGGATTCACCCCTGCTGCAATCGGCGGCACGGATGCCGCCGCTCGTGTCGGTTCGTGCGTCATGGTCCGGTCAGTTCCACCTGCACGCCTTGGGTCGCCGTCCTGTCGAGGAACACCGCGCGCTTGCCCTGCGTTCCTTGATGCGCCGCGGGCGCAGTCGGCACGGGTGATTGCTTCATCGCTTCGGGCACGTCGTCCACGCGCAGACAGAAGTGATGCAGGCCCGGCCCATTCTTCGCCAGCCACGCCTGGAGCGGGTGGTCCGGCGTGAGCGGCTCCACGAGTTGCAGGTGGGTGTTGCCGAGGTCGAGATGCGTGAGCCGCACGGTGCCGCCGTTGACGACTTCGCTGTAGAGCACGGGAAAACCCAGCGTGTCGCGCCACGTTTTCAACGCGGCCTCCGTGTCGGGAACGGCGATGGCGAGATGATCGAGTCCTTGGTGTTTCATGCGGCGGCTTTGTTTGAGTTCGTTACTTCTTCCCGGGCAGAGGCGGTGTGCCGGGTTTCCAAGTGCGAACGATCTCGATGTCTTCTGCCGCTTTGGACGTCAGAGCAGGAATGTCAGCGGTGCCGACGCGGTTGAGCAGTTGGGGCAGGTATTGTCGTCCGTAGATGGCCGCGTATTGCTTCCAGTGGGCGAGCGCGTTTTCCACGTGCTTCATCGCCGAGGCTTGCGCGGCTGCATTCCCGCTGGCGTTGAACTCGGCAAGGTCGATCGCACCACGGATTTTGGCGGCGAAGTATCGGCCAAGCCACGCTTGCGCCTCGTAGTCGCCGAGCGTCAGAACGAGTTCTTTGTCTGCGGCCCTGGCCTCCTGACGTAGTGCGGTGACGAGTTGCGAGGTCGTGTCGGCATCGCGTTCAAGCGCGGCGGCGACTTCCGGCGGGGTCTGCACGGTGATGGTTTTCTTGTCGCGAAGTCTTTCCCGCCACTCCGAGATACTGACGACATCCTCGCCCGGCATGGTCTTGCCCTCCATGAAGTGCCGCACGGTGTAAAAGCCCTTGTATTGATTAGGGTGGCTGAGGTTTGCCTCGGGATACCAATGCACATCGATGGAGCCCCAGTTGAATCGAGTGACCTGCGGAATGATGCGCGAGGAGGACTGCGAGGCGGCAAAGAGTTTCTCCGCGGAGACGGACGGATGCCGTGCACCGAGCAACCGCTGAAAATGCGCTTCGGGCAGGGATGGGTCGTAGCTCAAACGGCCCCAGAGATTGAAGCTGAACCATTGCCGGTCCCAGACCAACTGACGGCGCCCATTCGCATCG
>JANNVM010000917.1:0-4230 GCA_031414455.1 Verrucomicrobiota bacterium | reverse complement strand
CTCTGATAGGAATAGATGACGCAGCCGGAAATCAGGCCGAGAAAGCCGAGCGACACGATCCAGCCGAGACGGCGGCGCACCTGGCGCAGCACGGGCGTATTAAGATAGGATTCGTCGGCGGCGTCACCGGCGATACCGCTTTGGCGCTCCAAATCCTCCGTGCTTTCCTCCTCCTGAATGTCCAGCGCGTCATCCGGCGTGATGATTCCCAGCATGCGGCCGTCGTCGTCCACTACCGGCAGGGCGAGCATGTCATACTTCGACATCATGCGGACGGCCTTTTCCTGATCGGCCGTCGCCAGCACCGCACGGGTATCACCGTCATTGAGGTCGGCGATGCGTTGGTCCGGCGGCGCGAAGGTCAGATCGCGCAGACGGACCTTGCCGAGGATGAGGCCTTCGTGATCCACGACGTAAATGCGTGCGAGCATCTCCGCCTCATCGGCCACCTTGCGCAGTGCCCCGATCGCCTCGCGCGCCGTCATGTCCTCCACCACCGTGGCGAAGGCAGTCGTCATTCGCCCGCCGGCGGTGTCTTCAGGATAGCGAAGGAGTTCCCGCGCCGCCCGATGGCGGGCGTCAGAGAGGAGGTGGAAGGTATGCCCGCGCTGCGTCGGGGGCATTTCCTGGAGCAAGTCCACGAGCACGTCGTCCGGGATCTCATCAAGCACCGCCGCGAGCGGCGCGTCTTTCATTTCGCCGAGAATCATGACCGCATCCGCCAGCGGAAGCTGCTGGAGAAACGCCGGAAGCGCCTCGGCGGAAATAAGCGCCAGCAGCGCCGCACGTTCCTCCTCCGGCAGCGATTCATAAGCCGCCGCCAGTTCCGCCGGGTGAATGTCCGGCAACAGCGCCTGCGCCTTCTCCATCTCCCCGTCGCGCATCGCCGCGGTGAGCTGATCCTGCAGATTGATGACGCTTTCTTCCTCCTCCATGCGGGGCGCATAGACGGCGGCTCCGCGGGATGCAATGCAAAAGCGGCAGGCGGCGAAAAGCACCACGCGCCAAGCTCCAAGCTCCAAAGAAAAATCAAACATCCAATCAGATGCCGGTCAGTTGGGCGCTCTTTGCTGCTGTTTGAAATTTGGAGCTTCTTTGGCGCTTGGTTTTTGGAGCTTGGTGCTTCTTCTAGGTCAGCGAAAACGGATGCCTCGGCCCTTGCCTCACGCGCCCGTCCTTCTCATTCTCCCGCCATTATGAGACTGTACACCTTTATTCCTCTCGCCCTGCTCGCCGCCGCCCGCCCCATCACCGCTGACGACCTGACACCGCGCCCGGTCATGGGTGAAATAGTAAAGGTGGATCCCGCCCTCGATACCCTCCTCGCTCCCGACGCAAAAATCGAAGTCCTCGCCAGCGGCCTCAACTGGTCGGAAGGGCCCGTGTGGTCGAAGGAACTCGGCGCGGTGCTCTTTTCCGACGTGCCGGAAAATCACGTACTCAAGTGGAAGGAAGGCGAAGGCATGAGTGTGTATCTGAAACCGAGCGGCTACACCGGCATCCTCCCCTACAGCCGCGAGCCCGGCAGCAACGGCCTCACGTTTAATGCCACCGGCGAACTCTGCTCCTGCGAACACGGCGACCGCCGCGTTTCCGTCCTCACCAAACGCGGCGGCAAGCGCACCATCGCCGACAACTTCGAGGGAAAACGCTTCAGCAGTCCTAACGACCTCTGTTTCGACAAAGCCGGCAATCTTTACTTCACCGATCCGCCCTACGGCCTGCCCAAAGGCCCCGCCGACACGGAGAACCGTCAGATCGAATGGAACGGCGTCTATCGCGTGACACCCGACGGCAAGGTGGCCCTTCTCACGAAGGAGATGACCTACCCCAACGGCATCGCCCTCAGCCCTGACGAAAAGACGCTCTACCTCGCGCAGTCGGACGGCAAAGCGACGCTCTGGAAAGCCTTTCCCGTCAATCCCGATGGCACCCTCGGGGCCTCGCGTGTCCTCGCCGATGTCACCGCCATGTCTCAGAGCGGCAAATACCGCGGCAGTTGCGACGGCCTGAAAGTGGATCAGTCAGGAAACCTCTGGGCCACCGGCCCCGGCGGCGTCCATGTCATGTCGCCGGAAGGCAAACTCCTCGGCCGGATCGAATGCCAGATGGCCTGCGGCAACTGCTGCTTCGGCGACGACGGCACCACCCTCTATATCTGCGCCGATGCTTTCCTCGTCCGCGTGAAGACGAAGGTGAAAGGCTGCGGCTTCTGAGATAGAGTAGTCATGTGCTTTAGCGCGTGACAGCGCAGTGCGACGGATCGTTGCCCTCTCGTGGCAGGCACGCGGTCACGGGCCGAAGCCCATGACTACTTTCTTCTTGCCACGCCGGGGCGCGCGTTCTCCTCTGCCTTTTTTCCTCACCGTTGATTCCTTCCGTTCAAATGATCCCCTCTCCCTCTCTTCGCGATCTTGGCTGGCGCATGCCCGCCGAATGGGAACCGCATCAGGCCACATGGATGTCATGGCCCTCGCGAAAGGACACTTCCTTCCCTGACGGCGATCACCACGACCGTGTGCTGCCCGTGTTCATTCAAATGATCGAAGCGATCACCCACGGCGAGACCCTTTACCTCAACTGCACCGATCCCGACGACCGGCGCTTTGTGGAGCAGCACGTGAGCAAAGACGCCGCGAAGAATCTCATCATCACCGACATCCCCGCCGTCTATCCGTGGTGCCGCGATCATGGTGCCATCTTTGTCGTGCATGACGAAACCGGTGAAGTCGCGGCCACCTCATGGAATTACAACGCATGGGGCGGCAAATATCCCGAGGCGTTTCCCGACAATAACATCTCCACCGCGATGGCAAAGCTGCTGGGCATGGCGGAGCACGACGCCGGCATCGTGCTCGAAGGCGGCAGCATCGACGTGAACGGCTGCGGCACGGTGCTCACCACGGAGAGTTGCCTGCTCAACAAAAACCGCAATCCGCAGCTCACGAAAAAGGATATCGAACGTTACCTCTGCGAATACCTCGGCCAGGAAAAAGTGCTCTGGCTCCACGACGGCATCGTGGGCGACGACACCGACGGTCACATTGATGACATCACGCGGTTCATCAACACCGAGACCGTCGTCACCGTTATCGAGGAAGACGAGAACGATGTGAATTACGCCCCGCTCATGGAAAACTACGAGCGCCTCTGCCGCATGAGCACCGAAGACGACAGCCCGCTGAACATCGTCACGCTCCCCATGCCGCGCCCGGTCATTGACGACGGCATCCGCCTCCCCGCGAGCTACGCAAACTTCTACATCTTCAACGAAGCCGTGCTCGTCCCCGTATTCAATGATCCGTCCGACGAAAAAGCCCTGCATAAACTCCAGGAGTGTTTCCTCGACCGCAAGATCATCGCCATAGACAGCCGCTCGCTCGTCTGGGGCCTGGGCTCGTTCCATTGCCTCACGCAGCAGGTGCCCGCGGGACGCATGGCGCATCACCGGTAAGGGCGGGGCCGGGCCGCCGGGGAAACCTATCGCCGGGCGGACGCGGTGACGGCATCCGCCCGTGCCGGCGTGACGAAGATCAGCACTTCGTGGCCGGTGTCCTGTTTAAATCTGCCGAGAGCAAGCGTTTGGCCGAAGTAGAGGTTTGTCGTGCTGCTCATTTGTTGCGTGGCGACGTTCACCGGATTGTCCTCGACCGGCTGTTCCATGCTGATCCCGGAGAAGAGTTTGCAGAACCGCAGGTCGGACGGCGCAACGCTGAATGTCGCATCGAGGTTTGTCGGCAGCTCGGGACGGGACCGGTTCGGTAGTTGTGTGCAGACAATGGCCTCGTCACCGGGCTCAGCGATGGTAGCGTGGAGAACCGTGGTCTGCACCCCCGCGGTCGCGCGCAACGGAACCAGTTTTTCCTGAATCTGTTTGGGGCCCAGGATCCCGCTCAGACCGCCCGTGCCGATGCCGCGCACCCCGGGAACGGGAAGCGGAATGCTAATCAATTCCACCGAGAGGGACATCATGGCCGGCTGATCGGCTGCCGCATTCAGTGCCAGCGCGAGAATCTGAACATCGCGGGGAGTTCCGGTGATAGCAGCAGAGGTTTTGGAGGATTCCTCGAAAAGCATGTTACTGCCAAGCGCCTCGCGGACGAGCCCTTCGAAGACGAGGAGTTCATCGCCGTCAGGACCCCAGTCCGCCGCCGTAAATAACGTTCGCAATGTGGTGAGGCGTTCCTTCCGGGTATGCATCCCCACCGCCGGCACCGGCTTTTTGGCGCA
>JANNVM010000916.1:0-4200 GCA_031414455.1 Verrucomicrobiota bacterium | reverse complement strand
CCTTGCAAAACTCACCCGCCCCAACTATCAATTAAGCCCCAGGGGGTGGTGCACTTTGAAGTGACCATGAGTGGTGCATTTTGAAGTGACCGCTGACAATTCGCTCAGCGCGTTCTCCCTGTCATTCTGGCGACCGTTTGGGCCGCATCGCTCTGTACACTTGTGGGTGGGCTCATGCACATCGCGACCGAGGAAGCATGGAAATAGGTAGGCAAGTGAGGGCCGGCTTGTCATCATGCGGCATGGAAACCGAACCCTTGCTGCTGCTGCCGGACGAAGGGGCCGTCCGTTTGCGCTATTTTCATTGCGTCTCGCCGCGACTGTCCTGCTGCTGGCGGGGAATGCCTGGGTGGTACTCGAGTATTTGGAATTTTGGAATACATTGGGCGAGATTGAGCTGATGGTTCATACCGGCCCCCCTTGGCTCCCGCCGATAGCTTATCATGTGGAAGAGTGGGGCCGTTGGCCGGTAGTAGTAACCTCGGCAGGCGTGATTGCGGCCATTATCTATATCTGGGGATTCACTCAGCGCGTTCTCCCTGTCATCCTGGCAGCTGTTGGTGCGGCATCGCTCTGTGCATTTGTAGGAGGGCTTATGCAGGTGGCGACCGAGCGAGCATGGGAGTGGTACTACGGCCGGAAGTAGTGCTGTGAACCATTGAAGTCGCGGATCGTCTCTGTCGCGTTAGCGACAACGGACGGTAGCCGTGGACTTCAGTCCACGGTCTCAAGGATCTATTTGAACGTGTCGCGTCAGCGACACAGGAATCCACGGGCCATGCGCGGGCCGGGAGCTTCCCTCGGGGTTCCGCCGTCGCTGACGCGACGGTATGGCCGCCGGCGGCTACCCGTGGACTAAAGTCCACGGCTACCATCCCGTGTCGCTGTCTCGACCGCGCCTGGTCTGCAGCCGGTGAAAGAATCCAGGAATTACGGCTCGCGCCCGCTGCCAAAGTTGTAACGCATGTGAAAACCGATGACCAAACTGTAGCGCCATTCACCTCGACATGCCGGCTGCTGCCTCACCACATTTTCGTTTCCGCGAGTTTCGCGAGCGCGCTGGTCTCTCGTACGACGAAGCCGCACGGCTGATGGGCATTTCGTTTCCGGCGGTTCGGGACATTGAGAGTTACGAAGATGAGCTTTCAGAGTGCTATTCGGCGACTCAGGTGCAGCAGTTCTGCCAAGTTCTCGGAGTGCGTCCGAGCGAGTTGTTTGGTGTCGAGACTATAGAGTCGCCGGTTTCGACCGTCGGGCTGGTGCGCCTCATTCACGAACAGTGTCATTCCCGTGGCGTTACTCTGGAACAGTTCGATGACGATGTCGGCTGGGGCTTGAGTGAATGCATTGATCCGCCCGGGCGTTTGCTTAGTGAGATGCCCATTGTCGCACTGCAGTGTCTCTGCCGGGAACTTGGCATCCACTGGCATCGAGTAATCTTAAGTTGTGATGCTGTAGCCGAATAGCTCTTTGGCGATTCTTTCCCCGCCGGGCCTTACGGGACCGCCCTCGACGATAGGAAGGTTTAGGTATGCAAACGATGACTTGGCAGTCATGATGCGTCATGGAAACCGGACCCCTTGCTGCTGCTGACGGACGAAGGGGCCATCCGTTTGCGCTATTTTCTTTGCGTCTCGCCGCGACTGTCCTCCTGCTGGCGGGGAATGCCTGGGTGGTGCTCGAGTACTTGGAATTTTGGAATACGTGGTATGAGGTTCGGCCGATGGTTCTTGGCGGAAGTCTTGGCCTCCCGCTGGTAACTCATCTTATGCGAGAATGTGGCGTTTGGCCGGTAGTGGTCACGACGGCGGGCGTGATTGCGGCGATTGTCTATATCTGGGGATTCACTCAGCGCGTTCTCCCTGTCATTCTGGCAACCGTTAATGCGGCATCGCTCTGTCTATTTGTGGTTGGGCTTATGCAGCTCGCGACCGAAGGAGCATGGAAGTGGGATAATGGGTATCATCAACGATGGGGCAGCCACTGGCAGCGCTTATTGATGAACTTGTGATGATGTTGCCTGGCAGCTCTTTGCTATTCTCACTCCCGCAGGGCTTTACTGGAGAGTGGGACCGGGAGAATGTGGTATTTTGTGGAAAATCCCGATACTGCCATGCCTATCTCCGAAGAATCGTATGCTGATCGCCACGCGCGAGCCACTGTGTTGTGTGAGGAAATCGCGGGATTTGTCCCGCCGTTTACCCCGGTCGATACTGACCTGGAGGCGGCGGCGTTCGACACGTTTTGCGGGCTGGTGCTCGCGGCGAATACGGCGGTGGCGGCGACATTCAATGATTGGCGGACGGCGACGGAGGAGCGGCAGTTGATGGTGAAGGAGATCAAGCTGACGGCGACGCGGGTGGTGTCCTTTCTAAAGAGCAGCGCCCAGTTTGCCTCGCGGCTGCCGGTGGCGAAGTCGGCGGCGGACCGCCTGCGCGGCGTGCGGCCGAAAAAACCCACGGTGCCGGAAGGCGAGGAGCCAGAGCCGACCCGGAACCGCGGGGACCAAAGCTATGCGGACATCGCGAAGCATTTGGAAACGCTAACGGATGCGGTGACCGGACTGGCGGGCTACACGCCGCTGCCCATTACGAATCCCATCACGGTGGTGAATCTGGATACGACGATCGCGAACTACCGGGCAAAGAATACGGAGATCATCGGTCTGGAGGGTGAGTGGCGGCAAAAGGTGCGCGACCGCCTGACGATCTACGAGGGCACGGACGGCCTGCGGGCGAAGATGACGGCGATCAAGAATGCCGTGAAGGCGCAGTACGGACAGAACAGTGATCAGTATCTCGCCGTGAAGGGGATCAAGCTGTAGCGGGCGGCGCCAGGTGCGGTAGTATCACGATTCTGTGCCGCGCAGCGACGCTGGATGGCAGCCGCGGAGCGGCGTTAGGTGAATAGCCGTGGGCGCGAGCCCACGGGAAGCAGATGTGAGAACCAGGGAAGCCGCATCGCGGCGATTATCGAAGACGTCACCTTTCCGACGTTTTGGCGACGGCTTACGCTCAGTTACACAGTTAACTCTTTACCGAGAGGATCCCCGAACTGGATCGCCATTTTGAAGTAGGCCGCGCCCTTTATCTCTGATTTCCTGCAACCCCAGCCATTTAGATAAGTCTTTCCGAGGATCCGGCAGGCGATAAAATCTCCTTTTTTGGCCTTCCGCCGCCACTGAGGCATCATCGCTCGAAATTCTCCCAGGAGAGATGCCGTCTTTTGTTGTGAACGGCTTCGGGCCATGGACAAACGCAAGATATTCCAAACACCCAGGGTGGACCCCAGCTTAGCGGCACGCTTATAATAACGCATGGGATCGGAATCCAGTTTCCGGGAAGTGAATCCATGCTCAACGGCGACACCAAGGTCATTTGTAGCATATTCACAGCCCGCCTCGGACGCTTTGAGGAGCCATCGCAATGCTTCATTCGATGAAAGGTATCCCTCTCCCCACCCACTCACGATGTGCTCTCCAAGATTGTAGGCTGCGGTAAGATCACCTGCTTTGGCTGCAAGCCTCAACCACTTGATACCAGCGGGACGATTCTTCTTCACATGCAAACCCTGACGGTAGCACCAGCCGAGCATTGATTGAGCGCCGACATTCCCCGCTGCCGCCGCCTTAAGGGTTCTGCGCCAGGCAAATTTTGATACTGGTTCGGAACTGACCATCTTATATCTTACAGCAATGCGGTGGGTATGAAAACCCCTAATGCAGCGGTCGCTGGGCGATGGCGAGGAGTGTCTGGCGGCCATCGGGCCAGGTGACGAGGGCGACGGGCTGGTCGCCGAAGGAGTCGAGGAGTTCGCTCTTCGTGAGCATGACGGAGGGGGCGGGCGGGGTGTGGACGATGACGGGGGCAGGGGACGGGGCGGGCATGAATCGCACGGCGGCGGTGACGGCGATAACGGTGAGGGAACTAACAGCGAGGGCGCGGGCCTGCACGCGACGGCGACGGCGGGTGCGGGCGGCGGCGAGCAGGGCGGCAGGGTGTTCGCTGCGGGGGCCGGTGAGGTCGTTGAGGAGGGTGGTGGTGTCAGGATTCATGGCGGTCGGCGGCGAGTTGTTGGAGGATGGAGCGGCGGAGTTTTTCGCGGATGCGGGCGAGACGGCCTTCGATGGCGCGGTCGGTGGAGGCTTGTGCGGCGGCGAGTTCGGCGAGGGGGAGTCGCTGATAGTAGCGGGCCTGGAGG
>JANNVM010000915.1:0-3246 GCA_031414455.1 Verrucomicrobiota bacterium | reverse complement strand
AGGAGGTTGATGAGCGCCTGCTGGAGCGCGCCGGCGTCCACGCGGGGGACGAAGGGCAGGGGCTGGAGTTCGGTGATGATGGTCAGGCCGCGGGCTTCGGCCTGGGGGGTCATGAGTTTCACGGCGTCGTGGAGGAGGGCGGCGATGTCGGTCTCGGCCATGACGTATTGCTTCCGGCCTTCCTCAATGCGGGCGAAGTCGAGCACGTTCTCTATCAGTGAGGAAAGCCGCGCGCCTTCGCCGGCCATGAGGCGGTGGAATTCGTCCGCCGCCGCGCCGGACACTTTGCCGCTGGCCAGTCCGTCCGCCATGAGCCGCAGGCTGCCGACAGGCGCGCGGAGTTCGTGACTCACGCTGCTGACGAACTGGCTCTTCAGTTCTCCAAGGCGGCGTTCTTTTGTCAGGGTTCGGTGCACTAGCCAGAGGCCCAGTGCGGCTGTGAAAAAGGCACCGCCGATCACTGCCACAGCCCACCAGACGAGACGATAGTAGTCGCGCAGCAGCCAGCCCGGTTCCCGCGGCCCGGTCTCGATTACACTGTGAGGCAGGCTCTCCGTGGAAAGAACGTCAGGGATATCTTCACCAAGCCCGGCAAGCTGGAGCGGTATCATCCCAAACATCACAAGTGACGCCGGTTTCATCCGCACATTGACTGCCGCCCATGGCGGGAGCAGGTCCCGGGTCTTTTCCTGCATGACGCGGAAGGCCTGGCGCAGTTCGTATTCGAGCAGCACCCGTTCATTACCTGATCCCCTCGGATAAACGATGGCGACTGATCCTGGCCCCTCTTTGAGACCCATCGCCATATTGCTGAGCAGCCTGTCCGCCGTGGCTTCACGCGGGAGTCCAGTGACGGCTGGTTCTGTCGTCGCGACAATTACCGCCTGCATCTGCGCGAATTCTCCTGGCCGGTAAACAGGTGCCGCCCGGCGCAGGATCGCGCGCCGCACCTCACTTAACCACCACTCTCCGCGCCACCGGGCAGCCGACTCTGGAAACAATTGAGCGAGCCGCTCAATGATAGGGCTGCTCAGTGCCGAGGGCGCCTCTATCGTGACAAGGCGGGCGACCGCTTCCGCATTTTTCAGTCGCTCCGTGTGCTTTGATTCTTCTGTTGGTTTCACAGAACCAGTCGCCTCAGCCTTCCGGGATTGCATTTCAAACCATTGCCACGTCGCGATAGCCCTCAGGGGCACTCCCGATGTCGTCAGACCCGCGCCGACGCCCGTTCTCATCAACATATCGAGATCGCGTTCGTCCCCGGATTTCAGCATCGCTTCCAATTCCACGTCCTTCGGAACAGCCGCACGAGGCCGGGGGACTTCATCATAAAGCAAAACCGGCGGCGAGGCCTCCACCGCTGCGTCCAGGACCGCGATCCACTCCCGCGCACAAGTCCTCGCACGGCATAACGCCGCGGCTTCTTCCCTCATAGCTGTCCGGCGCTGCTTCAGCCCATACGCCGCCACCGCCGCTAGCACGAGCACGGGCAGGAGGATGAGGGCGGCGAGGGGCCAGAAGCGGGGGGCGGGTTTCAAGCGGGAGAATCGTGGCGCGGCCATGCCGTCAGGCTGGCCGTGTTAGGGTGGGGCGAGAGAGGCTCGACAGGAGGCGAACACGGGCAGGCTGTCGCCATGCCCGTGCTACGGGTTGGGGGGCAATTGTGAGGGTGCGTGGTTAAAGCAGGGCTCACCGGGGCGTGGGGACGGCGGGTTGCGGTGTGCCAACGGGAAGTTGCTGGACGGGTGTGTTGTTCACGCGTCTGCTAGTGGCGGGAGCGAGCAGGAGGGTGTCGCCGTTGCGGAGGAAGACTTCGGCGTTGGCCTCACGGTCATCGCTGAAGAGGAACTGGCCGTCGCGCGAAGTGCGCTTCACCATGTAGCCGGGGGCGGCGGAGTCGGCGAGGTCGCGGGCGCGGAGCCAGTGGACGCGGCCATCGGTGGCGTCGCCGTCGGGGATGGGGAGGACGCCGGCGGGGGTGGGGACCCAGCGGGGCGGCAGCCATTGGAGGGCGACTCTGCGGAATCGGCCGGTGTCGTCGGAGAAGGTGACGTTGGCGACGAGGGCTTTTTGGAAGAAGCGGATGGTGGCTTCGTCAAAGCCCGGCCAGGGGCCGGCGGGGTGGTCTTTTAAGAGAGGGAGTTCGATTTCGTCGCCGGGCTTGAGGGGGATGTCGAGTTTCCGGGCGTCTTCGGGGAGGGCGTCGGTGGGGAGGGCGGCCATGGCGGCGAGGAGGTTGATGGTTTCGGGATCTCCCAAAGAGTAGCTAGCGGTGTCTCCTTTGCCGTCCACCAATTCGAGTTTCCTGGAGGTGCTCTTTATCATGCGGCGGATTTTGACACTGCTCCAGTCGGGCCAGGGAAGGTAGGGGCGGGTGGAGACCGGGGCACCGGTTTGGATGAGATTGGCGAGGAGGTCGTCAGGGGTGAGGGCTTTGAGGGCGGCGGTGCGCCAAGCCCCGGAGTTGATGGCGGCGGCGGGGAGGACCTGGAAGAGAGGGAGGGGGCCGTAGAAGTCGGCGAGGAATTGGAAGAGGGTGGGCTGCTGGTCGTCGCCGGTCATGGCCCAGCGCCCGGGATGGCCGGGGATGCGGAGGGCGATGCGGAGGTGGTCGGGTTTGGGATCTGGGGTGAAGGTGATGATGTCGCCTTCCTCGGGGAGGGCGGTGCCGCCCTGGCCGCTTCCGGCGGACCATTCTATAATACCACCGCCGCTCGCGGCAGTGCGCTCGACCTTCACGGAGCCCTGCTGATCGCCGGCGATGAGGGAGACGAGGCTGCCGGTGGAAATGAGCGGGGCCTCGTTGGTGGCGGGATCATAAACGCGGAGGATGCCGCGGAGGGTGAGGTCGCGGGTGAAGTCGCCGCTCTTGAAGGTGACATGGACGGTCTGGGTGGAACGGAGGATGGCGAGGGTCTCGGGAGGGAGGCCGTAGCCGGTGTTCCGGTTGGAATTGTTGGGGAGGACCATGTTTGTGTACTGGGTCACGGGTGGGCGCGGCTGGCCGGGCACCGTGCTGACGGCCGGACTCGGCGACTGGTTGGGGCCTTCTTTGGAAATGATCTCGATCACATCGCCCCACTCGAGGGCGGGGAATTCTGCGCCGGCTTTGATGGGGAGGAGGGTCTCGGCCATTTTTCCGTCGTCGCCTTTTCTAAAGAGGCGGAGGATGGACCAGACGGGCTCTCGACTAATGCCTCCGGCATTGCCTGCCGTCCAGCCGCCGCGGTCATGCCATGCGAGGAG
>JANNVM010000914.1:0-3608 GCA_031414455.1 Verrucomicrobiota bacterium | reverse complement strand
TAAATAGAACCACCACCTACGAACCCATCCCATGGCCAAAGAAATCGTCAAAGTCATCAAACTGCAAATCCCCGCGGGGGCAGCAAATCCTGCTCCTCCCGTTGGTCCTGCGCTCGGTCAGGCCGGCGTGAACATCATGCAGTTCTGCAAAGAGTACAACGCCGCCACTCAAAAGCAGGCCGGTGACGTGCTGCCGGTCGTCATCACCGTTTACAAGGACAAGAGCTTTACGTTCATCACCAAGCAGCCGCCCGCGAGCAACATGCTCAAGAAGGCCGCCAACATCGCCAGCGGTTCCAAGATTCCTCACAAGGAAAAGGTCGCCAAACTGTCGAAGGCCCAGATCATGGCCGTTGCCAAGGCCAAGATGCCGGATCTGAACGCGAACTCCGATGAAGCGGCCTTCCGCATCATTGCGGGAACCGCACGTCAGATGGGCATCGAGATCGGAGAGTAAACAAAAAGTTTTCAGCGGCCGGTTTTCAGTAGTCAGATGTGATCACTGGAGCGGACGCCGGGATAACCAAACACAACAACCAACCCGCAGGAGAGCCATAGACTCGCACGCACTGCACCCCCAAAAATGGCCGTTACCAAACGAAGCAAACGATACAAGTCCGCCGCGAAACTCGCGACGGTCGGCAAACTGCACACCATCGAAGACGCGATGGAGGCGATCAAGAAATTCCCGTCCCCGAAATTCGATCAGACGGTGACGATTTCCTTCCACATGGGCGTTGATCCCAAGAAGTCGGATCAGATGGTCCGTTCCACCTGTCCGCTGCCGCACGGCACCGGCAAGAAGGTGACGGTCATGGTCTTCGCCACCGGCAAGGCCGCGCAGTCCGCGATTGATGCCGGTGCCGACTTTGTGGGCATGGAAGACATGATCAAGAAAGTGCAGGAAGGCTTCCTGGGCTTTGATGTGGCCATCGCGACGGCCGACGCCATGGCGGAAGTCCGCAAACTGGCGCGCATCCTCGGTCCCCGCGGCCTCATGCCCAACCCGAAGACCGGCACCGTGACGGATGACACTGGCGGCGCTGTGAAAGCGGTGAAGGCCGGTAAGGTCAATTTCAAGCTCGACAAGAACGGCAATATCTCCGTGCCCGTCGGCAAGGCCACCTTCACCACGCAGCAACTCACCGAGAACGCCGCGGCGGTCATTGAATCCGTGCAGCGCGCCAAACCCCCCACCGCCAGGGGGCGCTACGTGGACACCATCCACATCGCCGCCACCATGTCGCCCTCCGTGGCCCTGGATGTCCTCAAATACGTCAAAGCCTAACCCCGCTGCTGACAGCCAACCTTTCATTCTGATATGAATCCCGACAAAAAAATCATCGTTGATCAGCTCCTCCAGCGGCTGGAAAACACGCCCTATCTTCTCCTTGTGGACTACACCGGCCTGACCATGCCGCAGTTCAACACCATCCGGAAGCGTCTCCGTGAGGTGAGCGCCAAATTCCACGTCACCAAAAACAGCTACATCAAAGCTGTTGGCGACATTAAGAAATATCCTGAAGGTCTCCAGAAGGATCTCGCTGGCCAGACCGCAGTTGTCTTTGGCGACAAGGATGTGTGCGCCGCAGCCAAGGTCATCGCCGGAGCCAAAAAGGAATTCCAAAAGCCTGTGCTCAAGAGCGGTATTCTCGACGGCACACTGCTGAATGCCGCTGAAGTCCAGGGCCTCGCCGACATCGGCAGCAAGGAGAACCTCCTCGCCCAGCTCCTTGGCGTCATCAACGCTCCCGCCGGTGCCATTGCCCGCGTCATTGCCGCGAAGATCGAGAAGGACGGTGGCGGCGCTCCCGAAGCACCCACCGAGACACCCACCGAGACACCACCCGAGGCCCCTACCGAGGGACCTCCTGTCCCCGACATCGTCGAAGCGGCTCCGGTTGCCGAGGCTGCCTAATCAACAAACACTCCCGGGGCCAGACCGGCCCCTCTACACCAAAACAAAACAGAAAACAAACCAACCCAGTTCCTCACCGGCGCGGCGGCTGCCGCGCTCAATCTTTCCGGGGCTCCGGACCAACGGTGACACTGACCCAAGAACATGGCAGATATCAATAAAATCGTAGATGACCTCAGCGCCCTGACCATCCTTCAGGCATCCGAACTCGTGAAAGCCCTCGAAGAGAAGTGGGGCGTCAGTGCTGCCGCCGTCGCCGCTCCCGGCGCTGGTGCAGGCCCGGCCGCCGCTGTCGAAGAGAAGACCGAGTTTGACGTGATCCTCGTCTCAGGCGGTGCAAACAAGATCGCCTGTATTAAGGAAGTGCGCGCCTGTGTGGCGGGTCTCGGTCTCGCGGAAGCCAAAGCCCTCGTCGAAGGTGCGCCGAAGGCTCTCAAGACCGGCATCCCGAAGGCCGAAGCCGAAGAAATCAAAAAGAAGATGGAAGCCGCCGGTGCCACTTGCGAGATCAAGTAATTGGCCGCCCGTTTTCAAACCAACCTTTACCCGCTTCTGCGCCCTCTTCACCGGGGGCGCAGAGGTCGGGAGTTTTCAGTTTTCAGTATTCAGTTCTCAGTCGCCTTGCTCAGGCGCTGGAAGTGAGGGCGGAAAACCGGGAACTGCCCGGACAGTTTCCAAAATTCAGCAGGAGCCGCGGCCGCGGTTTCTGAAAACTGACCACTGAAAACTGAAAACTTTTACCATTCACATACCCTTCGTTGTTGAGGAAGGGGCCCTCTCCCGCCCGTGATTTCAGTCGTCTGATTTATCCGGAAACCCAATCTCACCCACCACCGCACTCCGCATCATGTCTGAACGTCTCCACTTCGGTAAGCTCCAGGAAGTCATTGACCCGCCCAATCTGATCGAGGTCCAACTCAACTCTTACAAAGAATTCCTGCAGAAGGAGGTGCCCGCATCCAAGCGCACCGTCGTCGGTCTTCAGAGTGTCTTCAAAGAGGTCTTCCCGATTGAATCGTATGACAACAAAACCGTCCTCGACTTTGCCCATTATGAAGTTGGTGAGCCCAAGCTGACCTCCCACCAGGCGCAGCGCGACGGCGAAACGTTCTCCGCGCCGCTCTATGTCACCTTCACACTGAAGGACGAAGCCGGCACGAAAGAAGAGCGGGTTTACATGGGCGAGCTGCCGCTCATGACCGAGCGCGGGACATTCGCCATCAATGGCGCCGAGCGTGTCGTCGTCAGCCAGCTCCACCGCTCGCCCGGCGTGTGTTTTGAGAAGAACCTGCACCTCAACGGCAAGGAACTCTTCGGCTTCCGCATCATTCCGGACCGCGGCTCATGGCTGGAAGTGCAGTTCGACACGAACGACCTGCTCTACGTCTATCTCGACCGCCGCCGCCGCCGCCGGAAATTCCTCGCCACCACGTTCCTCCGCGCCATCGGATTTGGCACGGATGAGCAGATCATCCGCGAGTTTTATAATGTCGAAGACCTCAAGCTGAAGACGACGATCGATGAGTCGGAACTCAGTACGAAGGTGCTCTTCAAGGATATCATGAGCGGCGAAGACATCGTCGCGAAATCCTACGAGCCGCTCACGCCTGGCGTGGTGAAGCAGTTGCTCGAACTTGGTCACAAGTCTGTGGCCGTCATCTCGGTCCAGGCCGACGACTTGCTGCTCAAG
>JANNVM010000913.1:0-1728 GCA_031414455.1 Verrucomicrobiota bacterium | reverse complement strand
CAAGGTTCTCGTCGTCGCGCACCGCGCCGAAATTCTCGTTCAGGCGGAAGCAACCTTCCGGCCCGCCATGCTATCCGAGTGGGAGGATACCAAAGTCACATGGTATCTCGGCGCGAGCAGCGACCTGACCGGTGACCTCGTTATCGCTTCCATTCAGAAACTCACCCGCCCGGACGGATTGAGAGAACTTGAGAAGCAGCCCTTTGACTACGTGGTCATCGACGAAGTCCACCATGCTGAGGCCCCGAGTTACCGGCGCGTCCTCGCACGACTGAAGGCCACGTTTACCCTGGGTCTAACGGCAACGCCGGAACGGACCGATGGCGTTGATGTCGCCGCGCTTTTCGATGATGTGCTGGCCTGGCAGGCCACTGTGGGCGATGGTATCGCGGAAGGCTCACTGGTCCCCTTCCACTATTTGGGCATCAAGGACGATGTGGATTTCCAACAGATCCCATGGCGCAATGGTCGCTTCGATCCGCAAGTCCTTGAGGAAAAGTTGGAGAACAGCCAGCGCATGGAGCGTCTCTGGATCGCGTGGCAGGAAGATCCGCCGTCACGCACGCTGGTTTTTTGCTCTTCACGCCGCCATGCCCTGTTCACCAGGGACTGGCTGCGCCGGCGCGGGGTGCAGGCCGCGGCGGTCTTTTCCGGTGCCGGCGGAGACTCCCGAAACGACAGCCTTACGAATCTTAGAGCAGGACAACTCGGGGCGCTGTGCGTGGTCGATCTCTTCAACGAAGGCCTCGACGTGCCCGACGTGGATCGCGTCGTCATGCTGCGGCCCACTGAATCGAAGGTGATTTTCATCCAGCAACTGGGGCGGGGACTCCGCGCTTCAGAAGGCAAGTCCCGATTGAAGGTCATCGACTTCGTCGGCAATCACCGCATCTTCGCCGGTCGTCTGATCCACCTTTTGTCGCTGGGCAGCGAACCTGGAAACTGGAGCCGCCTCAAAGGATTTCTCGCAGGTGCCGATCCCGGGTTGCCCCCGGGCTGTCTGATTGATCTCCAGATGGAGGCCAGGGACGTGCTGAAACAACTGATGCCAACCGGTGGCACCGCGGTCGTCGAAGCCTACCGGACAATGCGCGACGATTTGCAGCGCCGACCGACGCCCGGGGAAATGCATAATCACGGTTACATCCCCTCCACGATCCGCGCCAACCACGGATCATGGTTTGAGTTCGCAGCGTCAGAAAATGATTTGTCAGCCAAAGAGACGGAGGTGCTGACGAATCACACGGGATGGTTGAAGATGCTGGAACTCACCAGCCTCAACAAATCCTACAAAATGGTCGTCCTTCGCGTCCTCCTCGACCGCGATGCACTTTGGACCGGCATGGAAGTCGAAGAACTCGCGGCAGCGTGCCGGGAATTCCTTCTCGCTCATCCCGTGTTGCGCGCCGATCTGCCTCCGACCAACCAGTTTCCTGACCCCGCGACCGCTTCGTTGCAGGACTGGGCCGCATGGTGGCGGCAGTGGCCTCTCTCCAAATGGATCGCCGAGCAACTCGGGCGGCAGTGGTTCAAGGAGGAGAATGGGCGATTTGTAGCCAACTTTGCCTGCGCCGAAAGTCTGCGACCCGCTCTCGAATTCATGACCGCCGACTTGGTTGACTACCGGCTGGCCCATTATGCCGGCTCCCGCCTCAGGGGAATCGCCGCAACCGCAGGCGCTCGCTTTGTCGCCAAAGTGAGCCACACCAACGGCAAGCCGATTCTGTT
>JANNVM010000912.1:0-5514 GCA_031414455.1 Verrucomicrobiota bacterium | reverse complement strand
CGCCCACCGAACGCCCGAACTGCTCTATGAATACGCCACGACCGCGGAGTCGCGTGGGCTCCGCTGTATCATCGCCGGCGCGGGCGGGGCGGCCCATTTGCCCGGCATGACGGCGAGTATGACGACACTGCCCGTGCTCGGCGTGCCGGTGGAATCGAAAGCGCTCAAGGGCATGGACAGCCTGCTCAGTATCGTGCAAATGCCGGGCGGCGTGCCCGTAGCGACGTTTGCCATTGGAAAAGCGGGGGCCACGAATGCCGCGCTGTTTACCGTATCCGTGCTGGCGGCTGGCAACTCTGCGGTGCAGAAAAAACTCAAAGCCTTCCGTGCCGCGCAGACGGCGAAGGTTGTGGAATCACAGTCGCAGTTGCCCTCATGAGCCGCGGGATCATTCAGCCGGGCCAAACGATCGGGATCATTGGCGGCGGGCAACTGGGCCGCATGACCGTCCGCGAAGCGCGCCGCACCGGATATCGCTCGGTCATTTTCACTGATGAACCTGCGGGCTCGCCGGCAGGCCAGTTGGCGGACGTTGAGATCAACGCCAGCTACTTCGATGACGTTGCGCGCGAGCGGTTTGTTAAGGAGGTGGATGTGGTGACAATGGAGTTTGAGAACATCCCGTCGCCGTTCCTGCGTTCGCTGGAGGGACGCGTGCCCCTCTTCCCCGGACGCGAAGCGCTGGAGATTTGTCAGAACCGGCAGCGGGAAAAGGAGTTTCTCAAAGCGAAAGGCATTCCGCACGCGGCGTTCCGTGTGGTTAGGAATGCGGTCGAACTCCGCGCGGCCGCCGCGGCACTCGGCACGCCGTGTGTTTTGAAAACGGCGGACTTCGGCTATGACGGCAAAGGCCAGCAGAAACTCACCGGCGGCGAGGACTTCGAGACCGTGTGGCAGGCGCTCGAAGCCCCGCGCGGCGTGGTGGAGCAATGGGTGGAATTCGATTTGGAAATCAGCGTCGTCTGTGCGCGGGCGCAGGATGGAGCCTTCGTCTCATGGCCGGTGTGCGAAAATAGCCACGCGCATCACATTCTCGACATTACCATCGCACCGGCACGGATCGCCCCGGCACTGGCGACAGAAGCAGCGCAGCTTGCAGAGGGCATCGCTGATGCGCTCAACTACACCGGCACTCTGGCCGTCGAAATGTTTGTCACGCGCGATGGCCGGCTCCTCGTCAACGAACTCGCTCCGCGCCCTCACAATTCCGGCCACCATACGATTGATGCCTGCGTCACCAATCAGTTCCAGCAGCAGCTCCGCACGGTCACCGGCCTGCCGCCTGGCGATACGCGGCAGCATTCCCCCGCGGTGATGGTCAATCTCCTCGGCGACCTCTGGCCGGAACCCGAACGCCACCCTGACTGGTCGCCCGTGCTGCGCCACCCCCGCGCGTTTTTGCATCTCTACGGCAAACGCACCGCCAAGCCGCGCCGCAAAATGGGCCATTTCACCGTCCTCGGAGACACCGTGGAGCAGGCGCTGGAGAGTGCGAAGCAACTGCGGCGGGAACTGGGGATGGAGAACTGAGGGTGGTTCGGTGGTCCCAGCCGAACTTAAAGTTGCCAGGGCAATCCCGGGGCGGCCATGCCATTCGCGGGCCGCACCGGGATCGCCTGTCCGGAATTCAGCGGCGATCGTCCCCGCCGTGCCCGCCGTAGGTGAGTGTCCCGGCATTGGTTTTCTCAAAAGTAAGGTAATACGGCGATGCCAGAAGGGTACCGGCGGCGACGAATACCTCGAATTGCTTGCTCGCGACGTCGTAGCGCCGGACCTGTCCCGTGGTGGTCGGGTCGTTACCCGTGATCGGCACGTAAAGCTTGCCGCCAGGACCAAAGAGCAAGGCCTGCGCGAAGGCGCGTGGAGTTCCCGCGGCATACAAATCAATCTTGCCGGTGAAGACGCCGGTTCCCCCGTCGTAGATGCGAATGGAATCGGTATCGGCCGCATCGTTGCGGAAGCTGGTGATGTAAAGGTTGCCCTCAGGTCCAAAGACGAGGCCTTCGGGACGGTTCAACTGCCCCGCACCGCCTGCGTCGGTGACGAAAGCACCGACAAAGTCCAGCGTCTTCGGGTCGAACACGAGGACATCGCCGCCCAGCGGAAATGCCGGGACACTGGAGACGTAGAGGAGGTCATTCGGACCAATGACGAGACCGCGCGGATGGAAGGAATGTGCGAATCCCGGGGGCGGGACGAACTCGCCGCGAAAGGTTCCTTTTTTCTCGTCGAACGCGAGCAGCCGGCCGGGCAGTTCGAGATCATTTCCCCCGTTAGAGTTGCCGGTGAAATCCGCGACATAGATCACACCCCGCCAACTGACCATTCCGCGCGGCGCGTAAGGTGAGTCCACATCGGCTGCGGGAACGAGGGCCTTCTCGAACAGACCATCGCGAAGCCGGTAGCGAAGCACTTCCCCGTTTTTCGGCTGGTCGACATTTTGGTTCGCGATCAGCAGTTTGCCGGAATCAATCAGCAGTGCCCGCGGGCCGAACAACCCGCCGCTGTTCGGGGCCTTATAGATGCCGATAGGATTTCCACCGTCACGGAGCTGACCCGTGACGGCATCGAAACGGATCACAGTATCGGTGCCGCCATCGCCTATATACAACGTATCATTGCCGCCGCGGGCGGTTGTGGGAGTCAGGGCCATTGCCGCAGCGAGCAGCAGAAGGGCGGGAGTTGCCCGCGCGCAGGTTAGGAGTCTGGTTGCCAGTTCTGTTCTTTTCATATGTATGGTTTTTGTTTCGTTGTTTTTGTTTTTGCCTTTTCGGCTGATACATTTACCGGGCCGGCGTTGGTTTGACATGGAGGGGGGTGCCGTTGGACGCACCTCGCCTCACTCCTCAAAGAAGGAACTGGCTGCGGGGATTACACGAATTGTGAAACTATTTTCCGGGCGTGTGTTATTTCGTCCGTGTTTGACCCCGGGTTGTGCGTCGCGCCGCGGATCGTCCCTGACAATGTGCTAAAGCAGGGAGTGTCCTTCCCTTGAATGGGGCTCCAATCACCAGGCTCTAATATCCCGCGACGTGTCGCGGTTCTACCGGGCAGCCCACATCACGCTGTGGAGCCCGCCGCCGCTTACTCCGGTCCCGGAGCAGAATTAGGCAGAGCCCGCAATTCCTCCTCCAGTTTCGCCGCCTTCTCCTCGTCGTCGACAGTTCTGTAGATCGGCACGAGGACTTCCATCGCCTTTTTGGTTCGCGGGTCGCCGACAGGCAAACTGCGCGCGAGGGCGAGGGCTTCTTCGCCGAGCTTGATGGCTTTGCGTCCGCTGCCGTCCGCGCCATAGGCCGCGGCCAGCGCCGTCATCGCGGAGATCTTGTCCGCCGGTTTTGCGTCTTTGGACTGCCGGACGTCTTCGAGTGCTTTTTCCAGCGCTTTGATGTCCTTTGCCCCCGCAACAGGCGCGGCTTTCCCGGGTGCAGGCTGCTTTGGTGCGGGTTCTTTTCGTGCAGAATCCGTCGGCGGTGGAGTGTCGCCCACTTGCTCTTTGAGTGCGGCGAGTTCCTTCAAAGCGGCTTCCGCCTCCGACGATTTGCCCGTCCGTTGGTAAATCTCCGCCATCTGTTTCATCGCCTCTGCGAGGAAGGGATGATCCGGCCGCAATACGCGCCGCCCGAGGGCGAGCGCCTCCTTTTGAAGCGCGATCGCGTCGTCCACGCGACCAACTGCTTCGAGGGAATCCGCGAGACTCGCCATCGCGCGGAGCGTGTCAGGGTGCTCCAGGCCGAGTATCCTGCGGCGCAGGGCCAGGACATTCTCGCGCAGCTTGAGCGCCTCGTCATGGCGACCGGCGCCGGCGCAGGAGATCGCCAGATCGTTCATGGCTACAAGTGTGTGCGGATGTTCCGGACCGCGTACCTTGAGGAAGAGCGTCAGCCCCTTCTCCCGCAGCTTGCGCGCCTCGTCATGGCGACCGGCGGCAAAGTAGGAATCCGCCAGATTCAGCATCGCACGGAGCGTGTCCGGGGCCTCCGGGCCATTCACTTCGCCGCTCATTCGCAGCACCTTCTCATGCAGTTCGATCGCCTCGTCATGGCGACCGGCGCCACAGTAGGAAATCGCCAGATTGTCCATCGCACTGAGCGTGTGCGGGTGCGTTGGGCCATGCACGTCGCGAAAGAGTTCCAGCGCCTCCTCCCGCAGCTTGAGTGCCTCCTCCGCGTGGCCGGCGTCAGCGTAGAAAACCCCAAGGTTGTTCATCGCTTGAAGCGTGTCGGGGGAGTCCGGCCCGAGCACTTTGCGGCAGAGCGGCAGCATCTCCTCCTGCAGCTTGATCGCCTCGTCCAACCGCCCGGCACTGGCGTAGGAAATCGCAAGGTTACCCATCGCCTGAACCGTATCGGGGTGTTCCTGCCTGCTCACTTTGTAACGGAGCCTCAGCACCTCCTCCCGCAGCTTGAGGGCCTCATTCCAACGGCCTGCGTTGGAATAGGAAACCGCCATATTGTTCAGCGTGATAAGCGTGTCAGGGTGCTCCGGGCCGAGGATCTTGCGGTCGAGCGCCATCACTTCCTCGTGCAACCTGATCGCCTCGTCATGGCGATTGGCGCAGGAATAAGAAACCGCCAGATCGTCCATCGAACCGAGCGTGTCAGGGTGCTCCGGGCCGTTTAATTTGCGGCAGCACAGCAACTCTTCCTCCCGGAGCTTGAGGGCTTCTTCCCGGCGCCCGACGATAAAGTAGGAACGCGCGAGGTTGTGCATCGCGCTGAGAGTATTTTCGTGCTCCGGGCCGAGTGCCGCCCGGCAGTACTCCAGCACCTTCTCCTGCAGCGGAATCGCCTCGGGGGCCAGACCCAAAGTACGGTAGGATTCCCCAAGAGTGTGTCGAAGTTGCGCCCGGCGCGCCGGCTGCGTTACGAGATCCTCCTCCAGTTTCTTCGCCGCAGCATCGAGCAAGTCCGCAACTCTGATCTCACGTCCGTCGCGCGACGGGTTCGGACTTTCGAAGACCCGCGTCAGGAAATGTGCGATGTCGTCGGATTCTTCGCGCGCCGCGCGCTCGGACTCGGCTTTGGCGGTGGCATCCTGCTTCGCGGCAATCGCGAGTTTGGCCTGCCACAGGCTCACGACCGTCGCCGCTATCAGCACGGAGGCGATGGCCGCGGCGACGCGCAGCGCCACTTTGTTCCGCTGGGCGAACTTGCGGAACTGATAGCCCGCACTGGGCGGTGTGGCGCTCACGGGTTCGTCGGCCAGAAAGCGCACAATATCGGCGGCAAGGCCGTTCGCCGTCTCATAACGGCGCGCGCGGTCCTTTTCGATGGCCTTCATCACGATCCAGTCGAGATCCGGTTCCACCAGCCGGTGGAGTTTGTCAGGCTCGATATTCCGGGTTTTCGCGAGTGCGGTCCGCTCCACGCCCGCCACCGTGCTGATGCGCGACGAGGGTTTCGCCGGCTCGACCTCCCGGATGATGCGCCGCATTTCCTCGTAGCCCGCGGAGGCCAGGGACTTCGCATCGAAGGGCGGCTTGCCGACCAGCAGTTCGTAGAGCAAAACGCC
>JANNVM010000911.1:0-8205 GCA_031414455.1 Verrucomicrobiota bacterium | reverse complement strand
GCGAATCCTGCACCGGTGCCGCCCCTGCCGGGGCTCCCGCAATCTTTGGCTGCGGGTCCGGTGGCTTACGCCACCGGCTAATCTATTCCAGCCCTCCGGGCTTCGGATCCTTTGATTGCTTAAGTTAGCGCCTATGGGGCAGCGTCCCCGCTGATTCTCAGGAATGCTCTCACCGGAAAGCCGCCGGTTGGGTTCACAGCCAGGAGCGCCCCTTGTCAGGAATTCTCCGCCCCCCTTTTTTTCGCAACAAATTCACGCCGTCACACTCCGCTCACGGTACCCTTGCGGGCGGATACAGGCGGCCATGGCGGCGGAATCGAGAGGCAGATCCAGGGCCGCGGCGATGCCCCTGGAGGTGGCCAGCGGCTCGATGAACAGGGCTGAGAATGGAATGCGGTGGACTCTGATTTCCGGACGGAGAGCCAGGAAAGAGTCGGCTCGATGAGTTAGGGCCTGTAAGGCTGGCACGAGTTCCGCCGGGGTGAATCGCGCGGGTTTTCCGAGCCGTTGCAGCATGGCGGCCTGGGAGGCGGCCACTTCGTGCAGGTCGCGCGTGAGGAGGAGGACCCGGGCCGGCGGTTGCGGGGGCACGCTCATGAGGAGCGGGATGGTGATCTTGACGGCGCGTCCGGCAGCACCGGCGAACCATGAGACATCGCGACCGATTTGTTTCACCGGCTCGTATTCCATGTAGCCGGCGGGGTTGCTCTCATCGGCAACGCGGATTTCGTCCGCGAGCAGCGGCAGGCCGCCGGCGCCGAGCATTTGCATGAGCAGGGAAGTGCCGGAGCGCGGCAGGCCGCTGACGATGGTGACAAAGGCCGCGCTCATTTTTCCGCACGGGCAAAGTGAGCGGCGGCGAGCCGGTGGAGTATCGCTTTCGATTCGTCACCAGCGCGGGCGTAGAGGTGCGAGAGGTATTTGTGGGCCATGCGGTGCGCGGGCTGCTGCGCGAGACAGGATTGGAAGGCGATGATGGCCTGCGCTTCTTCGCCGCGGCGGGAGTGGATGGCGCCCAGTTGGAAATGGCCCATGGGAAAGAGGTGCTGCAGACCGATGGCGGTCAGCGCCCATTCAAGGGCTTCGTCGAGTTTGTCCTGGCGAACGAGCGCACGGGCCAGTCCGGCGCAGACGTGGGGATTCTCTGGCTCAATGGCCAATGAAGCGCGGCAGGCCGCTTCCGCACGCGCCCACTGGCGCTGCCGCAGGTGCAGGCGCGCGGTGTGGTCGTGCAGGGCGGGATTCCCGGGAGCGAGCAGGGCGGCGGCGGCGAGTTCACGAAGGGCGTCCGTGTGCTGGCCGCGCTCGGTGAGCATGGTTGCCAGGAGCAGGTGGCTCCACACGCAGGGCCCGAAACGAGCCAGATGCGCCGCCACCTCCCGGGCGGCGTCTTGCAGAAGTCCCTGGTGAATGAGGCACTCTCCGTAGATCTGGTGGTAGCGGGATTCCTCCGGGTGCGCCTCGTGCAGCGCAAGCGCCGCTGCCGTGGCCCGCCGCAGCAGGCCGGCATCAATGAGCGCGGTGATGAGATTGAATTCCCACTCCGCAGTCGCGCGGGACGCGGCGGCATCCGGCGCGGCGGAGTCGAGGTAGCCGAGGTCCGCGAGATGTTCGAGCATGGCGGACTCCACGGGAGCATTCGGAGTGGCGGCGGCGACGGTGCCGGAAGCCTGGCTCTCCCAGGTGTCGCAGCGCTGGATTTCTCCTGGCTCCGTCAGGGCATTGAGCCACACCTTGCCATCCATGTCCTGACCGACGGGCAGCCCGCAGAGGTGGAGCACGGTGGGAGCGGCATCGAGAATAGAGGAACCGTAGAGCGTGCTCCCCTCGAGCAGCCCGGGACCGCGCAGCGCGACCATGCCGAACGGGCGGTGCCAGTTGGCCATGTCCTCCGGGCGGTCGGCGAGGCCCGATGGGCGCAGAGCGGCGCTTTGAAAGCCGTGGTCGGAGAGCACGATCACGGTGGTCTCCGGCCCGGCGAGCGCGAGCAGCCGGCCCAGCATGGCATCGAGAAAGACGGCCACGCCATCCATGACGCCGCCGAAGATGGACGCCTGGCGCGGGTCCATGCCCGGACGCACAGGCGGGCGGAACGGCATGAAGTGGTGCCCGCATTCATCCAGCAGCCGGTAATACACAGCGGAGAAATCCCAGTCGCGGTTTTCCATCAGCCATGTGGCCGCGGCGTGGACGCTGCTTGCCTCCGCCACGGCGCGGGACAGTGCTACCAGCAGCGCGGCATCCTCCGGCCCGGGCTGCCAGCCCTGCCCTAGCGCGGGCACAAAAAGTCGCAGGGCCTCAGCATCGAACTCCGCAGGATGCACCCGGAGTTCCGCCAGCGATGCCTCGAGTTCCGCCGGATGCACTGATCCTGGCGCGACGGGCCATTCCTCCGGCGCGGGGCCGGGCACGGCGAATTGATCACTCACCGCACAGCCGTCGGCAGGGCCTGCGGGGTGCGAAGCAAACCATCCCGTCACCTGCGTGCGCCAGCCGTTTTCCTGGAGAATATCCCACACGGCGCGGGCTTGCCAGAGGTCGCGCCCAGCAGCGCGCACGGCCCCGCTGAATGGGTCCGCGTGGACAAAGCCGAGCACGCCGTGCTTGTGCGGGCGCTTACCGGTGGCGATGCTCGTCCAGACGATGGGCGAGAGCACGGGCCTGATGGAAGCCAGCCGGCCCCGGCAGCCTCGCTGCACAAGGGCCGCCAGATGGGGCATATGCCCGGCCTCCATTAGAGGATCCAGAAGGTTCCAGTCAGCCGCGTCCCAGCCGACCATGAGGACGCGCCGGTGCGGAGAAGAAGGTGCAGTCATCAGACAAAAAGAAAGCGGGGCTGCGGGCTAACCCGCAGCCCCGCTGCGCAAAGAAACAGGAAACCGGAATCAGACGGCCTTGCGGCGGCGCCATGAGGACAATCCGGCGGCCCCAAGTGCGAGGAGACCGAGGGAGCCAGGCTCCGGGACGATGCCCGCACCGGCCGCGATCGGCGTGTTCGGAGTGTTATCCCAGGCAAAGTCAACGAGGCTTCCGTCGCCGCCGGCACCGCGCGTCATGCGGACCCAGCCGTTGTAGGTGTTTCCAGCATCCACGAATTGAATGCCCATGATTCCGGTCTGGCCGGGAGCCAGATTAGTGTCCCGGGCGAGGCCGTTCTCCAACACCAGGACTCCGGGAATAGCGATACCGGGAGCAAGATTCGCGTCCACAATTCCAGCGGCTGCAATAACAGACACCAGCGGGTTCGTTCCTCCAGATGCAGCGGAGCAATACATGCTCGTCGCGGCGTTGTAGGGATTGATATCCCAGCCGACAAAGGCCGCACCGGCTGTGACTCCCGTGGTCATGTCGAGGTAGATGCCCCCAAAGGTGTTAGGGATGGGCAAATTTACCAAGCCACTGTAAACGACGGCGGCTTGAGCGGAAGGGGCAGCGGCGACACTGGCAGCGGCACCGGCGAGGACGGTGTACTGCGTGATGCGGCTGCGACGGGAGACGATGGTGGTCGTGGTATCCATGAAAGAATCGTAAGAGTTGGTTAACGTGAAGGCATTGTCCCTAAAGGTATTCGGCCCGAATCACAAGGCGATTTTAAGTTCCAATCACAGAAATTTCGGGGTCTAAGCATGAAAAATATTTTTATATATTGTGCAGATTATTACAAGCGACAGCGATCGCTCAGGCGGGCATAAATCAGCCCCTTCCAACACCTCCTGCCCTCCTGGATCGGTACGGCCCGGTCACCGCTTCGCCATAGACCTTGTGACCCGCTACTGCACCACCAAACGCAGGAACCGGCCGGCGGCATCCCGCGGCACAGAGGCGGTGCGCTTATTCTCGGCATCCAGGGCAGTGAGGGTGACGCCGGTGGTGGTCCACTGGGTCAGGTCGCGGCTGGTTTCCACCTGGCAGGTGATGCCAGACGTGCCGGCGTAGAAGCTGATGCTCAGAGAATCCTCGCCCAGCGCCGGGGCGGGCAGACGGCTGCGCAGATTCTGCCGGGGGTCCAGGTTCAGGGCGCAGGCCATCAGTAGAGACACGCCATCCCCGTTCGGGTCCTGCCGGAGGCTGGTCTCATACGGCAGGCCATGTGCCAGCAGCCATGATGCCGTGGCCGAGAGCGGCGCCGTGAGGCCGATGGACGGGTTGCCTCGCCACGTCGGGGAGGTGAATCCTGTGCTGTTCGTGAAGTAATAGACCGTGAATCCCAGGGCTGTGCTGGTGAACATATCGGAGCCGAAGCCGAAGCAGGCCGGTGCGTTGCCCTGAAAGACCGCCGACTTCAGCCCGCTGCAGTAATCGAACGCGCGGTCGCCGATGGAGGTGACGCTGGCGGGGAGGGTCAAGCTGGTCAGCCCGGTGCAGTATTGGAACGCGTAGTTGCCGATGGAGGAGACCGGCAGGCCGACGATCTGCGCGGGGATGGTGACCGCACCGACGGCGTCGAAGGGGTAGTCCGTGATCCTGACCTGAGTGCCGCCGACCAACTCGTAGGTGAACAGGCCGAACACGTCGGCCCGCACGGGATTGGCGGAGCCGCAGAGAAGCAGGAGGCCCAGCCAAAAGACCAGGAGCGGGGAGCGGTGATTCGTTTTCATGGGCCACGGATGCGTGGTGCGTGGACTGGGGACCGAGCCTGAATTACTGTTCGAATCCGTCGCAGGCTCTCTACTTTGCACCATGGTCGTGTCAAAGGGCCTGTCTCCTTGCGACGGTCGGTCTCCTTGCGACGGTCGGAGCAGAAATCAGGGCTAGCTGAACGCCGAGGCGGGTGAAGATCTTCCCGAGTCCGTCGGTGGACACGCTGAAGACGTGTTGCGGAGCGGTGCCGGTGTCCGGGATGGGGGCTCCGAACGATTCTGTCGCAAAATTTCACCGCCGGATGAAATGTTTTCTGCATCACCGGGCACCGGAAAACGAAGGCAGTGCCATGACAGCCGCCCCCCGGTTATGGTGATTTGAGGAAGTGCGTAAAAAACGCCCGGACAACGGCGTTCGCCTGTTCGTCAGGAGAATGACCGGAGCGATTCGTCATCGCAACGCGGTCCTTGTGTCCGAGCATTTCGCTGACGGCGCGGGCGTGATTGAGCGCGGTCCACCGTTCCGGCGGATCCTCGCTGCCGCCGCTGACGAGAAACGGCCGCGGGCAAATGAGCGCGTGGAGATCCGTCAGGTCACGGCCATCGGCAACGAGCCGGGCGTAAGCACCGGTGCGCGGGTTTTTGTCCGTGGGGACACCGTTTTCGCGCTGCCTGGGGAGCGCAGTGTCCTGACCGAGATACCACGGTTCCCAGTAGTTGACGTTGGGCCGCGTCTCATCCCAAACGATGCCGGGATCGCTCACGGCCACGGCGGCAAATTTCTCCCACAGCGCCGCGGCAAACAGCGCCCACTTGCCGCCATAGCTGTGTCCCGCGATCCCGATCCGTTTGGCATCCACCTGCGGCAGGGCGGCCATCGCGGTCCATGCGTTCGCGGCGACATAAGCATGGAACGAGAGCGGCTGGCAGGCGGCCTTGCCGGTGTCCGGCTTCCACGCGTTGCCGCCCGGCGAACCGATACAAAGGGTGACGAATCCCTGTTTCACTAACTGCAGGCCGTAGTCACGGTGCGCGCCTTTTTCTCCGGGCACCAGCCCGGCGCCGGTCTCAGGCTCATAATAAACCACGAGCACCGCCGGGAACGGCCCTGCGCCATCGGGTACCATGAGCCAGCCTTCCTGAAATTGTCCTGCGGCGACCTCCAGCGAAACGCGGCGGCGGGTGAATCCTTCACCGCGTTCTTCGCGCAGGGTTTTCATCACCGGTTTCTCCAGCAGTGGCGGCCACGCACCCATCACGCCGTGCCAGTATGTCAGGATTTCCTTTCGCCGCCGCGGCCAGTCCGCCGCGGTGGTGAGCGGCGTGCCATCGTCGAAGATCAGTGGCGAACGATCTTTCCCCACCTTTCCCGCAAATGCCGCCGGCGGCTGGAAATACGGCTGAACCACGGCCAGCGCGTCTCCGGCAGCCGCAGGGCGCGTGACCGCCGCCCCCATCGAAAATGTCAGAAGACGAATGGCCGCACGGCGTGTTGCTTTACGAGGGAGAGGTGATTTCATGGGCGCGAGTATTGGAACAGGCGCTCCGGAACACCAGCTTCAAAATCGTCCGCGGGGCTTGCTCCCGCCGCGTACTCCCGGTATGCTCCGCCGCCATGAACCGGAACACATTTTGCATTGCCTGCTGCTGGCTGCTCTCCGCCGCCGTATCGTCACTGTCCGCAGGAGACGCGCCCGCCGCGGTCTTCAGCGCGGAGGAAGCAACACTCTGCACCCAACTGGCACTGAAAAATCAACCGTGGGCCGCCCCGCGCTGGGAGGTTTCTCTGACAGAAGCGCGCGCCCGGGCCGCGAAGGAGAACAAGCCGATTTTTCTCGTGGTGAATACCGGCAACGTTCTTGGGTTTGTATGAGGGAACGGGATCATCGTCCGTGAGGCGACCCTCAATGATCCGGCCATTGGGCAACTGCTGCGCGAGAAGTTCGTGCCCATGGCGATGGACAATGTGGACTACCCCAACCAGACCGCAGCCGAACGCGATTTCCTCATCAACAAGGGCTGGATGGCGAGCACCAACGGCCAGTCGGCCTTCACCGCGGACGGCAGACTGCTCGCCACCGGCTACTTTTTCGACGCCCGGGAGCTGGAGAAATTTCTGCGCGAAGCATTGGAGAATTTCCGGACACCCGGTGCGGCGGCGAATGTGAGGAAGCTGACCGCAGAGGAGAAAGCGTCCCGGGCCTCGGCACTGAAGCGCAAACCAGTGATACTGTTCCCGCCGCGCGGCGTCCTCGTGGCCAATATGACGTGGCGGGTGACGTCCGACTATGGCCGCGCGGAAGGCAACGACACCTCCGCGGGCGACAAATATGCCCCGCTTTTCCAAAACGCCACGGGCGTGGACCGCATCTGGTTCACGGCCGCGGAAACCGCCTCGATGGCCGCCGGCACATGGCCGGAGTCCGCCACCAAACGACTCGCCCGGATGCTGGCCTACATCAGTGGAGCCAAAAACGACGCCGTCGCCGCCACGATCACCATGGAAAAGTCAGGCCGCGTCACCGGCACCTGGGCCGGAGCTGACGGGAAACCAGGCGCCATCAATGGCATGGTCACCGTATCCGGCGCCACCGTCACCGGACTGCAACTGCTCGCGCAGGGAGCCGTGCGTCAGGTGCGCGACTGCGGCTTCTCCAACAATCTTCAAACGATCCCCGCCGGCAAATTTCCCCGCGCCGCCCTCCTTGTGGAGCTGGCCGATCCGGCGGAGCCCATGCATCGCGTGACACCCTACCAGGCCTCGGGGCACGATTATCTCCCGTAGCCGCCGGCCCTCGTGCCGTTCATTTCGCCGGCACCGGAGGACTGGTGATCCGGTCGCGCATCTTATTCACATCCTCGTTGAATGAACTGCGTGTCGCGAACCGGCCGGATTCCCTGAGGCTATACCGGCTCCGGTCTCACGCAATCCCCGTAATGCGGAGCCGCAGCCGCTGCTGTCCGGCGAACACCGGGTGCCGGGCAAAAAGCGTCAACCTCTGATGCCGGTTTCACGCTGGGTCACGTCCCGGGCTACGGCATAAATGTTGCCGGATTCGGATTCCGTCCTCGCCATCCATTCGAGATAGAGGTGATGACCGTCTGCGTGAATGTAGCGGTTGGTGAACCGCACGACCGGCAGCCCGATGAGGAGGCAGGACATCGCGTCGGCAGTTGCGACGAGGTCGTCCGGATGAATGAATTCGGAGAATGGCCGGGAGAGAAGTTCCGCTTCCGGGTATCCTAGCAGGCGGGGAAAGTTGGGATTCACGCGCCGGAAATACCCGTCGAGGCTGGCAATACAAAAGAGGTCCAGCGACTGTTCGAAGAAGCGGACGAGGTCCCGTTCCGTGCGGTGCTGGTCGGATTCGAGGTAGCCGGTGATCGCCGCGGCCACTTCGTTTCCATTGCGCGGCCGGTTCTCAGGATTTGGAGAAAGGCAGTGCAGCGCAAGGTTTACCGGCTCCCGTTCCGCCGGACAGGCTTCGAGCCGGGCAAATGCCGGGGCAAGGCATTCGTGGACGGCCTGGTCCAGCTTGCTGGCATCGTCCCCGGTATAGGGCGGAGCACCCGTGAGAATGTGGCAGAGGATTCCGCCAAGAGAGAATACGTCCGCGCGCTCATC
>JANNVM010000910.1:0-11725 GCA_031414455.1 Verrucomicrobiota bacterium | reverse complement strand
CGCTCAAGCAGGCGGCGGGCAGCCAGGCACTTGCGGCCGAAGACGTCGATCTCCTCCGGCGCGTTGATCTCCTTCGGCCATTCCTTAACGTCTTCACGAATGCCGTACATCTCTTTGATGTAGGCCGGCTCTTTGGAGATATCGAGCGCCTCCGGTGCGGCGAGTTGCATGCGGGCGGCCAACTCGTAGCTGCGAATGCGGGCCTCCAGCCTGTCGTCGCCAGGATGCGCGGCGGCATGGCTGCCGTTGAGCGAAGCCATGATCACGTGCGCCGCAGACTCGCTCTGCGGCGTGGTGAAGTCGCTGCGCTTGTCCGGGAAGAGATCCGTGATGGGCGTGTCGGTGCCAGGATAGATGACCGTGCCCTGGTGCTGCGCCGGCAGAAAGGCGGAGTCCCAGTTTTTCGTGCCGTTCGACGCAAGGCCGCGATGGTCCGGCAGCACGACGAACGCCGGCAGGTTTTCGTTCATGGAGCCCAGCCCGTAGCTAACCCACGCGCCCATTCCCGGAAACCCTGGCCGGTTGAATCCCGTGGTCTGCAGCAGCGTGCCCTGGGAGTGGACGCCGGTCTTTCCGATGAGGTTGTGCACGAATGCCATTTCATCCACCACCGCCCCCAGATCCGCGACTGGCTCGCCGAGCATCTTGCCGCTGCGCCCATAGGGCTTGAAATCCCACACCGGTCGCAGCCACGGGCCGAGGCCGTTTTGGAATGCCTCCACATGCTCGCCGAAGTCGCTGGGCTGCCCGTGGCGCTTGATCAGCTCAGGTTTGAAATCGAACAGGTCGAGGTGGCTCGCAGCCCCAGCCATGAAGAGTTGAACAACCCGCTTCGCTTTCGGCGGATGATGAAGAACGCCGCCCTTCGGCGTGACAGCGAGTGAGCTCCCCTGCCCGAGCAGTGAAGCGAGGGCAATGCCGCCAAGACCGCCTCCGCTGCGCCAGAGAAAGTCGCGCCGGCTCTGAAGGCGAGGGGCCGATGGAAGTTTATGAAAAGGCGAGTCGTTCATGGTTCTAGTCAACGAAGTTGAACTCATTGAGATTGAGGAGCACACGGCAGGCGGCGGCCATGCCATGCTGCTGCGCGTAGGCAGCCAGCTTTTCCAGTTCCTCCGCCGATGGATCGCGCTGTACGGCGAGCCGGAACGCCCGCGTCACTTGATGGTTCAGTTCTTTCGCCTCCCGCTGCACCCGCTCGGCGAAGCACTTTGCTGCGACGAGCGTGAGCTGGTTGTTCAACTGCGCCAGCGCTTGAAGCGGAGTGATGGTCTGCGTGCGCTTCTCAACGAGCATGGAAGGATCAGCACAGTCAAGGGTGGCCATCCACGGCTGGGGTTTGCTGCGGGCAAGGAAGCGATACACGGAGCGGCGATGGAGTTTCGGATCGGTGAGGTCGGCGAGGTGATATTCGTAGTGCGGCGAGTGCTCGGGATGCGTCACCACGAAATCCTGGAAGGCCGGGCCACCCATTTTGAGGTCGAGCAGTCCGGAGACGGCAAGGATGCTGTCACGCACCGCTTCGGCTTCCAGTTTGCGGCTGTTCATGCGCCAGAGCAGAGTATTGTCCGGATCGGCCGCGGAGCAGCGCCGGAAGTGATCCGTGACCAGTGATCGGTGATCAGTGGCCACCTCCTCTGACTGATTACTGACAACTGATAACTGATAACCGGACACCTGCCGGTAAACTGCGCTCGTCACGATGAGCCGGTGCAGTTTCTTGAACGAGCCGCCGCTGTCACGGAAGTCGGTAGCGAGCCAGTCGAGGAACTCCGGATGCGACGGAAGCTGCCCCATTTTGCCAAAGTCATTCGGCGAATCAACCAGGCCCCGGCCGAAGTGATATTGCCAGACGCGATTCACAATGCTGCGCCAGGTGAGTGGATTGCGCGGATCGGTGATCCATCGGGCGAGGGCGGCGCGGCGCTGGCCTTCGGGGGCGTCCTTTGGAAGATCAAAACGGCCCGGGAGCGCAGCGATGGCGGAAACACTGCCGGGCACGGCCTCGGGACCCGGACGCGTGACGTCGCCCCTGGCGAGCACGAAGACCGTCCGCGGCTTGCCGCCTTTTGCGCCGGTGCCGACAAAGTTTCCGCCACCATGATGCACCGTGCCGCAAAAGACACGCTCCGGAGCCGGCAGCGCTTTGAGCTTTTCCTCAACTTTGTTCAACGATTCAGTGGCAGCCTCCAGTTCCACTGCGGCATCGGCCCCCAGCAGCGCCTCCATGGTCATGCTGCGGGCCTGCTCCAGCTTCGCTGCATCCCCGCCGGCCGCAGGGAGTTTCGCCGGGTCCACACCCGGATACCATGCATCCGTTAGATTCACCCGCTGCCAGCGCGGCGCAGCCTCGATGCTGTCCAGAGAAGTCACCGCCGCCCCGGCGGCAAGATTCTTTCCCGCGGCATCCATCACCTCCAGTTCGGCCAGAGAGAAAATGAAATCATTCTGCCGCGGTGCCAGTCTGGCGGCAGTGATGCGCACATAGCGCGCCGTGACGCCCGTGCCGTAAGTGACTGCTTTGAGCTTCGGATTCACCGTGTCTGCGGCCGTCTCATCGGCCACCATCTTCACGCCTGTGGAAAATGCCGCATCGTCGCTGGCTTCGACCTTGTAGCGGACGGGAAATCCAAAGCCTTCCCCGATCCCGTTGAAATTGTCGTGGCAGGGATGCAGCACCACCTGACTGAGCATGGCGCTGCGCCTGAGGTCCACCTGCACCCATTTCATCGTATCCTGTTTGGACTCGATGACAGAATGCCAGCCGGCGCGATCCGCCAGACCTGCATCCGGATTCCGTGCTGCTGCGATCAGCTTATCCAGCGCCGCGATGGCTTCGCCGCCATTCGCCTGAGCTTGTGCCGTAAGCGCATCCACTTTGCCTTTAGCCGCCTGTTTTTCTGCCAGCAATGCCGTGCGCTGTCCGGCAACCGCCGGATCAAGATCATACTCGCGATCCGCCCGGTCCACTGCGGCGAACACAGCCTGCAGACTATAATAATCCTCGGCACTGATCGGGTCGAACTTGTGGTCGTGACACTGCGCGCAGTGCACCGTCATGGACGCGAACGTGTTCATCGTGTTCGCCACCATGTCGTCGCGATCGAGGTGACGCGCGATCTTCCCGTCTATCTTGTCCTCCGGCACTTCCGCATGACCGATGAGATCCCAAGGTCCCGCAGCGATGAAACCCAGCGCCTCGACGCCATCCCGCGTGCCTGGAAACAGTAAATCGCCCGCGATCTGTTCCTGCACGAAGCGTGCATAGGGTTTGTCTTCGTTGAACGAGCGGATGACATAATCGCGATATGGCCACGCATTCGGACGCGGCTGATCCTTGTCATAACCGTGCGTGTCGCCATAGTGAACGACATCCAGCCAGTGACGCGCCCAGCGCTCGCCGTATCGCGGCGAAGCCAGCAGCCGGTCCACGAGCTTTTCGAAGGCCTGCGGATCCTTGTCGGCCACAAAGGCCTCCACTTCCTCCGGTGCGGGCGGCAGTCCCGTCAGATCAAAATTCAGCCGGCGGATCAGTGTGCGGCGGTCGGCCTCCGGCGACATTGTCAGGCGTTTCTCCGCCAGTTTCGCGGCGATGAAGCCATCCACCGGCGTGCGCACGCCAGCCGCCTGCGGCACCTCCGCACGCACGACCGGACGCAGCGACCACCAGTCGAGCGGGTCTTTCGGCTTCTCCACCGCAGCAAATGCACTGCCGCAAAGGACCATACCGGCGAGTAACCTGAAGGGACGAATCATCCGGCAGCATACCGTCCCGAAGCATCTTCTCAATTCACACCTTCGTGCGAAGCGACGCTTAATCACCGGCAACGGATTCACGCACACTAGCGCTCACCGATCCCTGGATTGGGGGTGTCAGTAATGACATCCTGCAGGATCAGAGCTTGTTTCCAGAGCTGGACGCCGTTCCGCGCCGGTCGCAAACTCCTTCAAGAATCCTGAAGCGGAGTTCCAAAACGCAAAAAAGGGAGACCTTACGGCCTCCCTTTTCTGTTTCGGATGAAGAATGTGTCCGTCGCAGCCCTTGTCAGGCGGCGGCAGGTTCGGCCGGCGCCTCTGTTTGCGGAGCGGCGTCCGGTTCGGTTCCTGGCTGGGCCTCAGCCTGGCCGGACGGAGCGTCAGAGGCCTGACCATTGCCATTTTGCGGCGGACGCGGCTCGCGCTGAGGCGGCGGTGGAGGACGGCGGGCACGGAGTTCCTCAATGAGGAAAATCTCAGCGAGCCGGAAACTGCGGCGGGCGAGTTCACGGGCATCGTTGTCCGGGAAAAGCTCGACGCCTTCCTCGCTCACTTCGGCGAGGTAAATGTCCCGGGCGAGCTTGCACAGGTCATCCATCGGCATGCGGGCGCGGTCTTCCGCCTCGCGGCGGGCCTGTTCCTGCTGACGGCGGCGGGTTTCCTCGTCGCGACGCTTTTGTTCTTCCACGCGGCGCTGCTGTTCCTGCTGGCGACGGAGGTTTTCCTGTTCACGCCGCTGCTGATCCTGCTCCCGGCGTTGTTGGGCAGCCTGATTTTGGCCCTGCTGGTCGCGGGGCTGGTTCGGGCGCTGGGGTTGTTGGTTTTGGGGAGGAGGCGGGTTGGTGGTGGAGCCGGACGCTTCGTCTGCGGAGTCCGCAGAAGCTTCCGCAGGGGCCGAAGCCTCTGCAGCAGACTGGTCCTGCTCCGCCATCTTGGCCTCCGCGATGTCCTGCACGACCTCAGGGCTGAGGTCGCCGGATTCTTCGGCATTGGGGTCCATATCGGCGGAGTCTGAAGGGGTGGGATTAGGCGAAACGCCCGGGCGGCCTTTGAATCGGCGCGGGCGCTTCTTGTTGAATTGCAATTGGTTCTCTTTCATCCAGGTTTTTGGGGACCTGTCCATGTAATGCCGGTGAATGGCATGGAGTCCAGGAGTAATTGGCCGCCGGGGGAAAATCGCCACCCCGCCCTGGCGATCCGGTCAAGCGCGCGGAGGGAGCATCCGCCTCCCTGCCTCACTCCAGGTAAATTCCTTTGCCAAACCAAACACCGCCGCTAAGAGTCGCACCAAATATTTACCTCCCTTGACCATCCCCGTATGAAGTTCCGTATCAGCAAAGAAAAGTTCCTCGAAGGGCTCCAGCAGGTGCAAAACGTGGTCAGCAGCCGCGCCACCCTGCCCATCCTCTCCAACGTCCTCCTCGAAGTGGACGGCAAGGAACTGCGGATGACAACGACAGACCTGGATATTGTCATCAGCGGACGTGTCACCACCGAGGAGGTGGAGGAGGGCGGCAGCACCACTCTGCCCGTCCGGCGTCTCGCCACCATCGTCCGCGAACTCCCCGCCAGTGACATCGCCATCGAAGTGAGCGACGAAAACGCGGCCTCCATGCGCTGCGGCAACAGCTACTTCAAAATCCTCGGCCTCTCGGCTGACGACTTCCCGCCCCCGCCAAAGTTCGAGGACGTCAAGGAATTCAAAATCAGCAGCCAGACACTGCGCGACGGACTCAAGAAGGTGGCCTACGCCATTTCCACCGACGAAACCCGGTATGTGCTCAACGGCGTTTATTGTCAGTTCAAGGAAGGCAAACTAACGCTTGTTGCCACCGACGGCCGCCGCCTCGCCATGACCGACAGCGACATGGAGTTCCCCGAGAGCCAGGAATGCAGCGTCATCGTGCCGACCAAGGCCGTCAATGAACTCCAGCGCCTCCTCAAGGAAGGCGGGGACAAAGAGGAAGTCCGCATCCGCATCGGGGCGAAGCAAATCGCCTTCGAGATGAAGGAAAACCTGCTCGTCAGTAAACTCATCGAAGGCAATTACCCCAACTTCCGCCAAGTCATTCCCGGCCAGGCCAAACACCGCGTCACTCTGGAACGCGAAGCCTTCCTCGCCGCGGTGCAGCGCGTCTCGCTGCTCGCCATGGACAAGAGCAACAGTGTGAAGATCAACTTCAGCAAGGACGGCATCGAAATCCTCGCCAATGCCGCCGACATCGGGGAAGCCCGCGAAAGCATGGCCGTCAAATATAACGGCCCGGACATGGCCATTGCCTTCAATCCGGAGTATCTGATGGCACCGTTCCGCAATCTCGACTCCGATGAAGTCCACCTCGACCTCATTGACGAAGTCAGCCCCGGCGTCGTTCGCATTAATACGCCGTTCCTCTACGTGCTGATGCCGATGCGGGTGAGCCAATAGGCGGCTCGGCGACGAAATGGTGGAATCCAGAAAGCCGACGCGCGGGCCGGGCCGGACTTACGCCTGAATCCGTAGCGCGGGCCACTGGCCTGCCGTTGCGCAGTGCTTCCAGCCTGCCGCGCGCACGGATCCCGGAGGAGAAGGCAGGCCAGAGGCACTGCGCAACGGCAGCCGGGACGGCTGCGTTACCGTTCATGCGCAAGTCCCTGCGGGCCGGGCCGGACTTCGCGTGAACGCGTAAGAATGGCTCCCGCGGCGGAGTAATAATCCTCCACCCGTTTCTTCGCCATGTCCCAACTGCACGAATACGCCCGCTACGAAACCCGCCGCCAGTTCTTTGGCCGCGGCATGAATGCCCTCGGCTGGGCCGCACTCGCTTCGCTCACCAGGTCAGGCATGACCGACGCCGCGGGCGCGGAGGCCGCGGCCAATGCCCTGACGCATTTCGCGCCGAAGGCGAAGCGCGTGATTTACCTGCACATGGTCGGCGGCCCGTCCCAGATGGACCTTTACGACTACAAGCCGAAGATGAACGACTTCTTCGACAAGGATCTTCCGGAAAGCGTGCGCAACGGCCAGCGCCTCACCGGCATGACGAGCGGCCAGGCGCGATTCCCCATCGCTCCCTCGATGTATAAATTCCAGCAGCACGGCAAGTGCGGCATGTGGGTCAGCGAGATGCTGCCGCACACGGCGAAGATGGTGGACGACATGTGTTTCATCCGCTCCATGCACACGGAGGCGATCAACCACGAGCCTGCGATCAGTTATATGCAGACGGGGAATCAGGTCACCGGACGCGCCTGTCTCGGATCATGGGCCAGCTACGGCCTCGGCAGCGGCAACAAAGACCTGCCCACGTTCGTCGTGCTCGTCGCGCAGCCACGGAACACTGAACAAATCCAGGCGATCTCCGCGCGACTCTGGAACAGCGGCTTCCTCCCTGGCGAACACGCCGGCGTCGCCTTCCGCAGCGGCAAGGATCCCATCCTCTACATCAACAACCCGCCCGGCGTCTCCCCCGGCGTCCGCCGCCGCACGCTCGATACCATCAAGGCCCTCAACGAGCGGAACTATCAAATCGTCGGCGACGCGGAAACCCACACCCGCATCAGCCAGTATGAGATGGCATTCCGCATGCAATCCAGCGTTCCGGAACTGACTGACCTCACCAAAGAGCCCGCCAGCACGAAGGAACTCTACGGCCCGGACATCGAAAAGCCCGGAAGCTTCGCCCACAGCGCCCTCATGGCCCGCCGGCTTACCGAGCGCGGCGTCCGCTTCGTGCAGATCTATCACAATAACTGGGATCACCACGGCAACATCGCCAAACGCATGCCCGATCAGTGCGCCGACACCGATCAGCCCTGCTGGGGCCTCATCCAGGATCTCAAGCAGCGCGGCATGTATGACGACACGCTTGTCATCTGGGGGGGCGAATTCGGCCGCACCATTTACAGTCAGGGCGGCGTCAGCAAAACCAACTACGGACGCGACCACCACCCGCGCTGCTTCACCATGTGGATGGCCGGCGGCGGCTCCCGCCCCGGCACCATCTACGGCGAGACCGACGACTTCTCTTATAACATCATCAAAGATCCCTGCCACATTCACGACTTCCACGCCACCGTCCTCCATTTGCTCGGCTTCAACCACGAGAGGTTCTCCTTTAAACACCAGGGCCTCGACCAGCGTCTGACGGGTGTGGAGAAGAGCCGGGTGATTAAGGAGTTGATCGTGTAACTGCGGGAAGAAACCGCCCTCGCCGCCATTTGGACACAATCTCCCGGGCCTGTTCCCCGGCACGCAGCGAAAACGTGACATCCTGCCGATCCATGTTCACGGATGAGGACCCAGCCAATCCACGATTCCGGCAGCGGCATGGCTCGGCTGAAAATAAATTAGAAAATTGTTGCCGCCGGCTGCCATTCCCGCCATAAAGCGTCAAGGCTCCCGCCCAATCTCTATCTCCATCCCAACCTCTATCTCCATAAAATGATTTTTTCAACAAACTCAACCTCGTGCCTGACAGCGGGTTTGACGGCCGCAATAGTGCTAACGGCTGCCGTACGGCAGGCGGAAGCAGCGGCCACCTTCAATTTCAACGGGGGGACTTCGGGTTTCACCGCGACCTCCGATGCTGTGTTTCTCGGCCCGTGGGTTTACGGGGCGGCGGCGGGCGTGGGCGGCACCGGGGGATGGACCACCGACGGCCAGGGCCCGGAGAACAGCCAGCCGCAGCTCAACACCACAAGGCTGACCAGCCCGTCGCTGACGGTCGAGGCGACCGGTTCGGTAGTCGTGTCGTTCGATCACATGTTTAGTTTCGAGCAGGGAGGCGGCAACTGGGATGGCGGCGCGCTGTTTATGAGTTTGAATGGCGGGGCCATGACGTATGTTGGCAGCGCCGCATTTACATCCAATGGTTACAACGGCGCGGTCGTGGCAGGAGCCAGTGCCCTCAGCACTCAGGAGGCCTTCGTGCAGGATTCCGCGGATCGTGTGTCTGGCACCTTCCTCAACAGCGTGGCCAATCTCGGAAGTTTCACGGCGGGGGACCAGCTCCAAGTGCAGTTCGTCGCCGCCTACGACACCAACACGCAGGGTAATTTCCTGCCTGCATGGGTCATCGACAATGTCACCGTGACCGGGGTCATCCCGGAGCCCGCCAGCACCGCATCGCTGCTCGGCGCGGGCATGTTGCTTGCCATGCGGCGGCGCAGAGCCTGAATGGCCGTCCGCGCCTAACGCAAGGAATCACCATGTGGATCGCCCGCGCGGGCTTCACGAATAGTCTCAGGCAATCGCGCAAGCTTGCTGGCCTACGCATCGGCCCCAAATCCCGCGTCCAGCCGCCCGGTGACTTCGTCGAATTCCAGTTGCAGCGCAACCTGATGCAACGCCGCCAATCGCTCTGCGGGGGCTACGATCTATCCCGGCGTGCAACAGCGGGCGGAGTTTTTCATGGGATCAGCGACGGTGATCGCGGACATACGCAGAGACTACCTCCGCCGGGTGCCGGTGCCACAGATTTGTTGATCGTAATAAGTTCCATCTGTGAATCGGGCATGCACCAGACGAGCAGGATTTCGGCACCCCACCCAAGAATCCGCGACATTCAAGCCCACAACACCGCGTCCACCATTCTCACCGCGCTGACGGCGGCTTCGACGTTGTGGACGCGGAAGATGTGGGCACCGCGCAACTGGCCGGCGACGAGGCAGGCGAGGGTGCCGGGGTCGCGGTCGAGGGGATCAGGAAGGGCGAGGACGTCACCGATGACGGTCTTGCGGCTCACGGGCAGAAGGACCGGGCGCTGAAAAACGTGGAGTCGTTCCAGTTCGCGGAGGATGCGAAGGTTGTCCGGGCGCTGCTTGGCGAAATCGAGACCGGGGTCGAGGATGGCGGATTCGGGATCGAGTCCGGCAGCGGCAGCGGTACGGAGGCGGTCGCGGAAGAAGGTGTCGAGTTCCTCCATGATGTCAGGATAGGCGACATGAGTGAGTTTTTCCTTGGGCAGCCCGCGGCTGTGCATGATGAGGAGGGCGGCACCGTGCCGGGCGCAGAGGCGGGCGTTGCGGTCGTCGGGAAGGGCACTGAGATCATTAAGAAGATCGCCGCCCGCGGGCAGGACCGCGGCAACGACTTCCGGGCGCCAGGTGTTGAGCGAGAGCAGCGGCGGCCACACCTGGCCGGGGACGGGCGGCTCCGGCGGAAGGGTGAGGATCCACCGCTGCCAGCGCGCGATGAACGGGAGCAGGCGGCGGCATTCCTCGTCCACACTAACGGCAGGGCGATTGGTGCGTGCGCTTTCCGCGCCGGCATCAATGATGTCCGCGCCGGCGGCGGTCATCTGTTGCGCCTGCTGCATGGCGGCATCGGGATCGAGCGTTCCGTCGGCGCAAAAAGAATCGTCGTTGAGATTGACGATGCCCATGATGAGCGGGCGGCGCGGAAAGATGATGACCCGCCCGCGGGCACGAAGAATCATGGCGCGGCGGCGGGTTTCTCCAGCAGGGCTTTCAGGTTGGCGAGCCCTTCATCCAGATCCCGGCCCACGGCTCCGGGCACCATCAGGCCGAAATAACGGCGGCCCATGTTTTGCCCGAAATCCGTCTCGAAGCTCCACGTGAGTTCGGTGCTGCCGCTGCCGGCATCGCGGAGATCGAACCACGTATTGGCTTCGCCGCTGTCGCCAAAATCCACTGCCATGCGCAGACCGGATGTTAGCGACCCGGACACAATCTTGATCCGCCCGTCGCCTTCCTTTTTGCTGCTCCATGACATGACGGCTCCCGTTCCGGCTTCCTCACCGCTGAACTCGGTCGCAAGAAACGGATCGCGTTGAATCCACGGTGCCCACGCCTTCCATTTACGAAAAGACTGGAGTTGATCGAACACCGCCACGGGCGCCGCGTTGATGGTGACCGAGCGCGTCACTTTCACGCGGGACGGCAGAAAGAACGCGCCGGCCACGACGATGAACACCGCCATGGAGACAATCCAAAACAGTCCACGCAGCATGCGCCGGCGCGATTCTTCGCGCGCCTCTGCCGCTGCATCCACCGGTGGAAGCTGCCACTGCCCGCTGCTGTCGGATGGTGGTGTCATGGTGATTACGACCTAACCTGGCCCGTGCCGCGGACGAGGTATTTATAGCTGGTGAGTTCCGGCAGCGCCATCGGACCACGGGCGTGCAGTTTGTCGGTGCTGATGCCGATTTCGCAGCCGAAGCCAAATTCGCCGCCGTCGTTGAATCGAGTGCTGGCATTCCAAAACACCGCGGCGCTGTCCACTTCATTGAGGAAACGGGCCGCAGTATCCGCATTCTCTGTTACGATACAGTCGCTGTGCTGTGAACTGTATTCCGCGATGTGCCGCAGGGCCTCGTCCATAGTGCTAACCGTTTTCACCGACAGGATGAGGTCGAGGTATTCCGTGCGCCAGTCCTCCTCCGTGGCCGGCACAGTATCTGGAAACCGGGCGCAGAGCACGGCATCGCCGCGGAGTTGCACGCCGGCGCCATGCAGAGCGGGCACGGCTTTCGCATAAAACGCGGGAGCAACGGATTCATGCACAAGAAGCGTTTCAGCAGCATTGCAGACGCCGGGCTTCTGGCATTTGGAATTCACGATGATGCGTACGGCCATGTCGGGGTCGGCATCCTTGTCCACATAGACGTGGCAGATGCCGTCGTAGTGTTTAATGACCGGCATCCGTGCGAGGCGAACGACCGTTTCGATGAGTCCCTTGCCCCCGCGCGGGATGATTAGGTCGAGGTAATCGTCCATCTCCGCCATGTGCTGCACACTCTCGCGGTCTGTGAACGGAATAAGCTGGATACTGTCCGGCGGGAGCCCGCCGGCTTCGCCCGCCGACTGGAGCACGGCGGCAATGGCCATATTGCTGTGAAAGGCTTCGCTGCCGCCGCGGAGAATCGTGGCGTTGCCGCTCTTAAGGCAAAGCACTGCGGCATCGGCAGTAACGTTGGGGCGGCTCTCGTAAATGATGCCGATGACACCGATCGGCACCCGGATTTTCGTG
>JANNVM010000909.1:0-2540 GCA_031414455.1 Verrucomicrobiota bacterium | reverse complement strand
GTGCCGAGCAGGTTGCCCGCGCCGCGGATCTCGAGGTCGCGCATCGCAATTTTGAATCCGCTGCCGAGTGCGGTGTATTGCTTCATGGCGTTGATGCGCTTCCGCGCGTCGCCGCTGGTCATTTCGCTGCGCGGGATCATCAGATAAGCATAGGCCTTGTGTCCGGCGCGTCCCACGCGGCCGCGGAGTTGATAGAGATCGGCGAGTCCGAAACGGTCGGCGCGGTCAATGATGATCGTGTTGGCGTTGGGAATATCGATGCCGCTCTCGATGATCGTGGTGCAGACGAGAATATCGGTTTCGCCTGACACAAAGCGCTGCATCACTTCCTCCAGCATGCCCTCCTCCATCTGGCCGTGGCCGGACTCGATGCGCGCACCCGGCGGCGAGAGCGCGGCAATTTTCTCCACCATGCGCTCCATGCTGCCCACGCGGTTGTGCAGGAAGAACACCTGCCCCTTCCGCTTCAACTCGCGCTCGATGGCTTTCTTGATCACACGCTCGTCGTAGCCGCAGATGACGGTCTCCACCGGCGTGCGGTTGGCGGGCGGCGTGTCAATCGTGCTCATGTCGCGCACGCCCATCAGCGCCATGTAGAGGGTCCGCGGAATCGGTGTCGCGGAAAGCGTGAGGACGTCCACCGCCAGAAACAGCTCTTTGAATTTCTCCTTATGGACCACGCCGAACCGCTGCTCCTCATCAATCACGGCGAGCCCGAGATCCTTGAAGACGACGACTTTGGAAATGAGCCGGTGCGTGCCCACGATGATGTCCACCTCGCCCGCGGCGAGGGATGCGAGCACTTTGCGGGATTCCGCGACGGTGCGGAAACGGTTCAGCACTTCCACGCGCACCGGATAGTCGGACATGCGCTCGCGAAAAGTGTGATAGTGCTGCTGACTGAGCACCGTCGTCGGGGCGAGCACGGCCACCTGCTTGCCGGACATCACGGCCTTGAACGCGGCACGGATCGCCACCTCGGTTTTGCCGAATCCGACATCGCCGCAGATCAGCCGGTCCATCGCCCGGGGGCTTTCCATGTCGTGCTTCGACTCCTCGATGGCCTTCAACTGATCGACGGTTTCCTTATAAAGAAATGAGTGCTCGAACTCCCTCTGCCACTTGTTGTCCGGTGGATGAGCAAAGCCCATGGCTGTCTGCCGGCCGGCCTGCATCTGGATGAGACGCCCGGCATATTCAAAGATGGACCGCTCGGTCTGCGACTTTGTTTTCTTCCATTTGCCGTCACCGAGTTTGCTGAGTTCCGGAGTCCTTTTGCCGAGGCCGACGTATTTGGAGATCAGCCACGCCTGGGGCAGCGGCACATAGAGTTTCGACTGCTCGGCATACTCAATGACAACAACATCCTCGTCATTTCCCGCGCCGTCGCCGCGGCGGATGAGGCCGCCAAATTTCCCGATGCCGAATTCCTGGTGCACCACAAAATCGCCGTGCTGCACGTCTGACAAATCCAGCGGCGCCCGCTTTCGCGACCGCCGCTGGGCGGTGATGAGCCGCCGCGCCCGCGAGTGCTGATAGCGCCCGAAGATTTCCGCATCGCTGAGCACTGCCAGTTTCGCCGCCGGCACAGTGAACCCGCAGGTCACCTGGCCGAGCTGGATTTCGAGGAATCCTTCGTCGAGCGCCTCGCTGCGGATGAGTTCGTTGAACCGCTCAATCTCTCCCTCGTTGTTAAAAAACATGCAGACGCGCCATCCGTCGGCGTGCCAGCGGCAAAGTTGGAGCACGAATTCCTCGCGCCGCTTTTCCTGGAGCACGAAGTCGCCGGCCTCGAAGGATCCCACCGGCTCATCATGGCACGCGGTGTCGAAATTCTCCTCCCCCTCGTCGCCATCCGGCACCGTGCCGGTCGTGATCCAGACATCCGCGCGCGGGCATTGTTCCAGTTCCACCGCCACTACCAGATCGTCCGGGCCGATGCATTCCTCCAGCGTGCAGAGTTCCACGTCCGTGTCGCCGGACTGCAGAAGAATGCTGCCCTCCGTCACGCGACCCACGGACACCTGAGTGTCAGGATCGTATTGCCGGATGCTCTCCACTTCGCGGTCGAACAACTCAATGCGCAGCGGCAGCTCCGTTTGCCACGGATAGACATCGAAAATGCCGCCGCGCACCGCGAATTGCCCGCGGTCCGCCGCCTGCGGCATCCTCTCATAGCCCGCCGCCTCCAACTGCCCCGCCATCGATTCCATGTCCAGCGAGTCACCCGGCTTCACCGTCACCACCGACTGCGCCAGCGCCTGCGGCCGCGGCACCATCTCGCCGAGCGATGCCGCATTCAGGACCAGCACTTCCATCTTGTCAGGACGCGACGCCAGCCCGCGCAGGATCGCCAGCCGCTCCGCCTGCATTTCCACATCAGGAACGGCGTCGGCGATTTGCAGTTCCTCGCGCTCGGGAAAGAATTGCGTGTCGCCCCACCATGTCGCGAGGTCGTGCGAGAGCAGCTCCTGCGCCCGCAAATCATGCGCCAGAATCCACACCCGGCGGGCGGCCGGCAACGAATGCAGGACCACTCC
>JANNVM010000908.1:0-6787 GCA_031414455.1 Verrucomicrobiota bacterium | reverse complement strand
GCCAGGGAGCACACGGCCCCGACAAGGAACCCGCCGGGGATGGCCATGTCCCGCTTCCAGACGAAAAGCAGCACGAAAATGACCGCGGCGATGATGCCCACGGCGACCACCTGGCGGCTTAGATAGGCTTTTGCCCCTTCCTGGATGGCTCCGGCCACCTCCTGCATTCGTTCATTGCCCGCCGGAGCGCGTTTGATCCGCTGGATGAGCCAGCCGGCCACCACAAGGCCGAGCGCCCCGAGCACGAGGGCCAGATTGACACCATTATTGAGAAGGAATTCAGAAGTCGCGAATACAGGGAGCATGCCGGAGGGATGAGAAAGTTGCCGGTTTTGAGCCGGGAAAATAGAGCCGCCGATTCTAGTAGGGGCGTCCAGGGGCGCAACTGTTGTTTTCAGTTTGCGGCGGGACGAAAGAATGTGATGACGCCGGCAGACCGCCGCTCACGTGCCGCCACCGCAGTGCCGGTTCGTCGCCATGACATATTCCGCCACCGGACGTCCGCCGATGAGGTGCTCCTGAATGATCCGCTCCAGCACCTCCGGGGTGCAACTGTGATACCACACGCCGTCGGGATAAACGACCGCCACCGGCCCGCGTTCGCAGACGCGCAGGCAGTTTACCTTGCTGCGATAGACCAGCGGCTCCGGTCCGGCGAGGCGCAGCACCTTCAGCCGCGCTTTCAGGAATTCCCAGGACTCCATGCCCGTCCCGCGGGAGCAGCACAGCGGCTCCGACTGATCCGCACACAGGAAAATGTGCCGGCGGTAATGGGCCAGGCCCAGCGCTTCACTGATGGCGGCGAGTTCGGCCATGCGCAGCTACTTCGGGCCCTTGCCGGAACGCATGTTTCCGATCGCCTTGAAGTTGTATTCCTTCTGCACCGTGCGGTCCGGCATCAGTTTGTTCATGCCCTCGTCATGCCCCGCCCGCTCAATCACCCACGGCTGGTTCGGGAATTCGAAGGGTTTATAGGGACCAAAGCTGAATTTCGCCGGGATGTAGGTTGGATTTTGCAATTCCGACGTGGACGGCTTCTCGTCCGACTCCTCCTCACCCTTCTTCTCCTGCCCCCGCTTCCGCAGATCGGTCGGGCAAAACCAGTCACCGTGGCTGATCCCGTATTTTTTCATCTCCTTATACCACCAGTCCCACAGCGCATCCTCCTCCGGAGGCTTGCCATCGGCGTCGTAAAGCACTTCTTCGTTGGGCCAGGTGCCGTTGTCCGTGATGTAGGTATTCAGGGCAATACCCCAGTTCACCAGCTTGCCCTTACACGCCACCTCCTCAGCCTTTTTGACATACATTCCGTAGCCCTGAAACGCCATCATCATGAGCACCGCGACGAGCAGGAGCACCAGCATCAGTTCGATCATGGTGAACGCGCGGCGCAGGCGGCGTGAAGAGTGAAGGGCAGGCGTCATGGAGGGAGAGGGGACGGCAGTATAGTTACCGGGATGCCGTGGTAAAGCATTCGTTCAGCCCTTCGGCAAGGCCGGTGCGGCTCAATACACGAGCACGGCATGCACCGGAACTCCCGGCGGCAGCGCCGCGCGGCCATGGAGGAAACTGAGTTCGACGAGAAACGTGATGCCGGCGAGTTCACCGCCCAGTTCCTGGACGAGTTTCGCCGCTGCCGCGCCGGTGCCGCCAGTGGCAAGGACATCGTCCACGAGCCAGACCCGCTCTCCGGGCAGCACCCCGTCGCGGTGCATCTCGATCACATTTTCGCCATACTCCAGACTGTAGGCCGTCCCGATCGTCTGCCACGGCAGTTTGCCCTTTTTTCTTACCGGAACAAATCCCGCCTTCAGCCGGTCAGCCACCGCCCCCGCAAAGATGAACCCCCGGGCATCAATCGCGACGATCTTGTCCACCTTTTGCCCTGCCATCGTCTCCTGAATGGCATCAATTGTCAGCGAAAACAGCGCCCCGTCGGACAGGACCGGCATGATGTCTTTGAAAACAACGCCCGGCTTGGGAAAGTCCGGGACATCACGGACGGCATCGTAGAGAGAGGAGAGGGCGGCGGGAGTCATGGGCGGATGGCGGGGAACGAGACGGGATCAGAGCGGGGCACATAGAGAAGCGCAGACCCGGGCGAAGGCAACCCGCAGGAAATGTCGGCGCTCTCCCCGGGAAACCGGATGCCTTCCAGCCGTCTCCCGGTGCATTTTGCGTTTCCGTTTCCATCCGGCAGGCAATCTCCGCGCGACCTTCCGCACGGCCTGACTATCCAAAATCCCGCATGGCTTCTGCTGAGGAGGTGGAATCCTGCTCAAGAATGTCATCGGCGGCACGTCCTCCTGAATGCTGCCTGCCCACTTGCCGGCACCCGCATCCAGCCTCTGATGCACGGTATGACTGTTCCCCCCGGAGTCACCCTTCCCGACATTCCCATCGGTCCGCTGCACATGGACGGACGGCTGCCGGTATTCATCCTTGGGCCGTGTGTCATGGAGTCGGAGGAATTTGTGTGGCAGATCGCGCGGGCGATCAAGGAAGTGGCGACGGCGGAGGCGGTGCCGTTTGTGTTTAAGGCGTCGTACGACAAGGCGAACCGCACGTCCATGTCGAGCTATCGGGGCATCGGCTGTCGCGATGGCTGCCGGCTGCTGGCGGAAGTCGGCCGGGAACTCGGCGTGCCGGTGACAACAGACGTACACTCGCCGGAGGAGGCCCGGATTGCCGGTGAATTTGTGGACGTGCTGCAGATTCCCGCGTTCCTCTGCCGGCAGACGGATCTCATCGTGGCCGCGGCGGACACCGGGCGCGTCGTGAATGTGAAGAAGGGGCAGTTCCTCGCACCGTGGGACGTGAAACACATCGCAGCCAAGCTCATCGCCGCGGGCAATAACAAGTTTTTCTTCACCGAGCGCGGCAGCAGTTTCGGCTACAACACGCTCGTTGCTGACATGCGCTCACTCTACTGGATGCGGGAGCAGGGCTATCGGGTGGTGTTTGATGCGACCCATTCCGTGCAGCGGCCCGGCGGGCTCGGCGGCACGAGCGGCGGCGACGGCATTCTCGCCCCGGTGCTGGCGCGCGCAGCGGTGGCCGCGGGCTGCGACGGCGTGTTCATCGAAACCCATTTCGATCCCGCACGGTCACTCTCTGACGGCCCGAACATGGTGCCTTTCGCAGAACTGGCGGGCGTGGTTAGGAAACTCAAGTCGCTCCATGTGACGGCAAATGCAGAATGAAAAATGCAGCATGAGAAAAAAGATTCCAGAACTGAATAACGTAATCCGCCGCGGCCTGCGCTCCGGTTCTGCATTTTTCATTTTTCATTCTGCATTTTTCATTCTGCCCATCCTCTCCCTCGCACAGCAACCCGTTCCCCTGCCAGACGAGGAAGACCTCCCCGGGCCTGACGATTCCTGGGATTTTACCAGCCGCCCCGGCATCAGCGCGTCCCTGCGGGCGATGCTCGACAAGCTGGTGCCCGCAGGACGTTCCCACGAAGGGCTGCGCTATCCGATCTACAGCGACGGTAAAACGAAAGGCGCACCGGAGCAGGAGGCGGAATTCCAAAGCAAGCGCATGAGCCGGCTGGATGAGACGTGGGTGCAGTTTGAGAAGGCACAGTTTCAGTCGTTCGGCGATCCGGCGGCACCGGACACCGCCACCCGCATCATCGTGCTCGAGAACGCCATCTACGATATCCGGCACGACCTGCTGTTCACAGACACGGATGTGGAGATTGAGGACAAGGCGGGGAGCATCCACAGTGGCGCGATGCTGCACGACCGCGCCACGGGCCTGACGGTCTTCAGTGGCGGCGTGGAGCTTTATCTGTATGACGAACCGGAGGCCCCTGCCCCCGCCGCACCCGCCCCTGCCTCTGCACCGGCTCCAGAAAACCCGACCCCGAAACCAGGAACGCCATGAAAACGCGACTGATCCTCATATTCGCCCTCGCCTCCGCGCTGCCGCTGCTGGCGCAGGAGAAAAAGCCCGCGCCGGCGAATCCGGTGACACCGGCCAAGCCGGCCGCAGACCAGAAAACGATCGACAAAGTTAAGCAGGAGGCCCGCAACATCAAGAACCTCAAGGATGCCGAGGCGGCCTTCAAAAGGGCCGTCAAAGGCACGGACGCGGCCAAACTGGAAACCAACCGGCTCAACAAGGGCGGGCTGCCTTCCACGGAGGATGCCGAAGCCAAACTGGAGCGGCTCAAGAAAAGCACGAGCGAGGACGACATCAAGGAACTGGAAAACCTTCTCAAGGATAACAAACCCGCGCTGGAGGAGGAGTTGAAGAAATTCCGCGACCGCCTCCGGGACCGGACGAAGAAGGAAGGCCAGCCCGCGCCCTCACCGAGTCCCGCCACGGCGCCGGACCCGGCACCCGCGGGATTTGACAGCAATCCCGCTCCCGTGCCGCTGCCGCTGCAAAAGGGCCGGAAATTCGATCCGCCTCCCATCAAGGCGGACCGTATGATCAAAGGCCCGTCGCGCGATCCGAAGAATCCTGACATCGTGCTGCCGGACTCGGATCAGCGCACCCGGACCTACGTTCTCACCGGCAAGGTCACGCTGAGACAGCCGACGATGGCGCTCGACGCCGACGAAGTGGATATCCTCTTCAAAGCGGGTCAGGCCCCCGGCAGCGACACCCCCGCTAAAAAGGAACCTCCACCCGCGGCGGATCCCATCGGGCGTTCCAAGAAACAGAGTTCTGCCATTGAGCGAATCGTGGCCCGCAGCCGGGTCAGGCTCATGTTCGTGGACAAGAATGGACTCGTTCAAGTGGGCCGCGGCGACCATGTCACCTATGAGGAGAGCACCGGCTGGTTCACCATCAAGGGCTGGCCGGAAGTGGAATTTGACGGCAAACTCTTCCGTGGACCGTCGAAGGATTCTGTTATCCGGATCGGCAGTTTGGAGCAGGCCGATGTTCAGGGCTGCGCGTTCTACTATCTCGACCGGGCGCTGACCGTGGAGGATTTCCCAAAAACTCCTGACAAACCCGTCCCCGCCGCCGGCCCCATTCGCTCAGGCACTTCCGCCCCGCCGGCTCCCGCCCCTTCCCCCAAGCCCCGCTGATTCATGCCCGGACAACTCTCCGACCCGGCCCCGGGTCCACCCGTTCCCGACAGCGAATACCTGCTCTCCACGCACGGACTGGTAAAGATCTACGACGAGCGCCGTGTGGTGAACGGTGTGGACATCACGGTGCGCCACGGCGAAATCGTGGGCCTCCTCGGCCCTAACGGAGCCGGCAAGACGACGACATTTTACATGATCGTCGGCCTCGTGCCCCCGAACGACGGCACCGTTTTCTTTGACGGTCAGGACGCCACCCACCTCGCGATGTACAAACGCGCCCGTCTCGGCATGGGCTACCTGCCGCAGGAGGAGTCCATCTTCCGCAAGCTCACCGTCGAGGAAAACATCATGGGCGTCATGGAGACGATGCCCCTATCCAAAGCCGAGAAAAAAGAGCGTCTTGAAGGCCTCATGGAGCGGTTCGGGATCGCCCACCTCCGGCGCAATCACGCGATCACCCTCTCCGGCGGGGAAAAGCGCCGGCTCACCATCGCCCGCAGCCTCGTCACCGAGCCCAGCCTGCTCATGCTCGACGAGCCGTTCAGCGGCGTGGACCCCATCGCCGTCAGCGAAATTCAGGAAATCGTAAAGAGTCTGAGCGAAGCCGGTCTCGCGATTTTGATCACCGACCACAATGTTCGGGAGACACTTTCCATCGTGGACCGCGCTTATTTAATATTTGAAGGACGGGTGCGCCGCGAAGGCCCCCGGGAATTTCTTGTAAATGATCCCCTCAGCCGGCAGCTTTATCTTGGCGAAAGCTTTAGCATGTGATACAAACGCAGGAGAAATGATTGCCGTGCGAAGAGGTCAGCGGCACCGCTCCCCGGGACCCGGGGGACGGTTGGAGGCCTGTAATAAAGTTCCGGTCCGGTCCTTTTCCTGCTGCGAAACGCCACCGCGCGTGCTCCGCTCACAATTTTCCAACCCAAACCCAACAGACAACATGCAAACAGCAAACGTGGACCTGCACATCACCGTCACCGGACGCCACCTCGAAATTACGGATGCCATCCGTGACTACGCACGGCGCAAAATTGACGGCCTGCACCTCGATTACCCGCGCATTATCGAAGCCAAAGTCATTCTCGATGTCCAGTCGCACCACCGTCACTTCGCCGAGATCATCCTGTTCTGCGCCAACCACATCACCATTGAGTGCTCCAGCACGAGCGAGGACCTTTACGCCGCAATTGATGAGACTGTCAGCAAAATCGCGCGCCGGATGCGGAAATTCAAAACGCGTATCCTCAAAAACCACCGTCCCCGGAAAGGCACCACCAAGCACATCGATGAGATCGTCTATGCCGCGGCGGGTTTTGCCGACCACGAGAAGGAGGAGGTGGAGCCCGTCATCATCCATCCCGAAAACTACCGCGTTCGCCCGCTTTATCCTGACGAAGCCATCACGGCCCTGGAGTTGAGTGAGAATCACTTCGTCGTCTTCCATAATCAGAACAGTCACGAACTGAACATCCTCTTCCGCCGCAAAGACGGCGACTACGGCGTGATCGCCCTGCCCAACGGCAACGGCGTCAGCCATTGATGATCCGCGCGGAGCGGGTGTGACGCAGGTCCGCCCGCTCCCGCATCCATGCCGGAGACGAATTCCGGGCCGGCGCACTTGCCTTTTCCTGGCAGAGCCTCACCATCGGGGCACTTATGCCAGCCGAGTTATCGCGTGTCTTTTCCGCCGCCCTGCATGGCGTGGATGCCCTTGAGGTCGAGATCGAAGT
>JANNVM010000907.1:0-12910 GCA_031414455.1 Verrucomicrobiota bacterium | reverse complement strand
GACGAATCCATTTACCGACAGGCTCATGGCTTCGGCTTTGCTCAGCCCGCGCTGCTGCATGTAGAACACCTGTTCGGCGCTGACCTGGCTGACGCTGGCTTCGTGCTGGCAGGCGTGCTGGTTGCCGCGGACGGTGATGGCGGGGTAGGTGTCGGTGCGGCTGCTGCTGTTGATGAGCAGGGCGTCGCACTCGGTGTTGTTCTTGCAGCCCTTGAGGTGTTTCGGGATGTGAACCTGGCCGCGGTAGGTGGAGCGGCCTTTGCCTATGGAGATGGACTTGCTGACGATGTTGCTCGTCGTCTCGTCGGCGGCGTGGATCATCTTGGCACCGGTGTCCTGGTGCTGGCCGCTGTTGGCGAGCGCGATACTGATGACTTCGCCGCGGGCACGCCGGCCTTTCATGATGACGCCGGGATACTTCATCGTGAGCCGGCTGCCGATATTGCAGTCAATCCACTTCACCTCGGCGTCCTCGTGAGCGATGCCGCGTTTGGTGACGAGATTGAAGACGTTGTTGCTCCAGTTTTGCACGGTGACGTACTGAATCTTCGCGCCCTTCATGGCCACGAGTTCCACCACGGCGCTGTGCAGGGTGGCGGTCTCGAACTTCGGCGCAGTGCAGCCTTCCATATACATGAGTTCCGCGCCCTCGTCGCAGATGATGAGCGTGCGCTCGAACTGTCCGAAGTTCTCGGAGTTGATGCGGAAGTAGGCCTGGAGCGGATGTTTCACTTTTACGCCCTTGGGCACGTAGATGAACGAGCCTCCGGAGAAGACCGCGCTGTTAAGCGCGGAGAATTTGTTGTCGCCGGTGGGGATCACTTTGCCGAACCACGGGCGGAAGATGTCCGCGTGTTCCTTGAGGCCCTCGGTGCTGTTCACAAAGATGACGCCCTGGTCCGACACCACTTTCTTGATGTTGGAATACGCCGCCTCGCTGTCGAACTGCGCCTCCACGCCGGCGAGGAATTTCCGCTCCTGCTCAGGAATGCCGAGCCGCTCGAACGTGCGCTTCACATCGTCCGGCACGTCGTCCCAACTGCGCTTCGGCGTGCTGCCGCTGCTGAGGTAGTAGCGGATTTTATCGAAGTTGATGGCCTCCAGATCCTTCGTCGCCCAGTGCGTCGGCATCGGCTTTTCGTTGAAGACCTTGAGCGCGCGTTTGCGGAAGTCCCGCACCCAGTCAGGGTCATTCTTCACATTGCAGATGTAATCAATGGTCGCCTCGCTGAGGCCATAGCCGGCGTCGTAGGTATGGTTCTCAGGATATGAGAAGTCACCGGCGGAGCGGTCAATGTTTACCGCGGCGCTGGTGTCGGTATCGAGTTCAGGAGAGTTGAGAGTAGCATTCATGGGGAGTGGAGTTAAAGTTTTGTCAGGCCGCCTTCAGCCAGTCGTAACCTTTCTCTTCAAGCTGGAGAGCAAGGTCCGCGCCACCCGACTTTACGATCCTGCCGTCGGAGAGGACGTGGACGACATCCGGTTTGATATAGTCGAGGAGGCGCTGGTAGTGCGTGATGAGGAGAATGCCGCGCTGCGGGCTGCGCATGAGGTTCACGCCTTCGGAGACGATCTTGAGCGCATCGATATCTAGCCCGGAGTCCGTTTCGTCGAGCACGGCATAGCGCGGCTCGAGCATGAGCATTTGCAGGATTTCGTTGCGCTTCTTTTCGCCTCCGGAAAAGCCCTCGTTCACGCTGCGTCCGGTGAAGGAGCGGTCCATTTTGAGCGCGTCCATCTTCTTATACATCGTCTGGTAAAATTGCACGGCGTCAATCTGCTCGCCCTCCGGCAGGCGCGCCTGGAGCGCTGCGCGGAGGAAGTTGGCATTGCTCACGCCGGGAATTTCCATGGGATACTGGAAGGCGAGGAAGAACCCCGCGCGGCTGCGCTGATCCACCGGCATCTCCAGGAGATTACGGCCATCCATAAGGACTTCGCCTTTGGTTACGACATAGTCTTCGTGACCGGCGAGGACTTTACTCAGCGTGCTTTTTCCAGAGCCGTTAGGGCCCATGATGGCGGCGACCTGTCCGGCCGGGAGTTCCAGCGTGAGGCCCTTGAGGATTTCTTTGTCACCGATGCTGGCGTGAAGGTCTTTGATTTCGAGTTTCATGTGTGGGGGGAAAAGGTCAGGCGCGGCGCGCGGGTTTGGCGGCTTTGGCGCACTTGGGGCAAAGACCACGGATGGCGACGTCCATGCGGCTGACGACGTAGCCGCGCGGGAGTTGGAGCGCCGGGCTGGAGGCATCCGGCAAATCCACATCCGCCACCGCACCGCAGCTTTCGCAGTGGAAATGGCCGTGCTCTTTGAGATTCGGGCAGTAGCGCGAAGGACCGCGGTCGAGATTCACCTGTTTTACGAGGCCGCTGTGCGTGAGCGTTTCCAGGCAGTTGTAAACGGTGGCCAGCGAGATGCCGGGAACGCGGGTCTTGGCGCGGATAAAAACCTCCGTCGCCGTCGGGTGGTCAAGTTGCTCTTTCAGCACCTCAAAAACTTCGCGGCGCTGTTTGGTCAGCCGGTACTCCGGCCCGAGCGCCAGCGCCGCTGCGGGGGCGTTACTGGATGGTATGGAACTGGGGGCGTGGCGGTTCATGGGGGGAGAGCGGCATACGTGCCTGCGGGGACTTATCAAGAATAATTCTAAATAAAAATCCCCGAAATTCGACTGAGAAAGCCACTCTTATGGTCCCGCCCGGTTTCCCCGGGCCTCGGAGCGGTGACGAAAGTTTCGGACCGGACGATTCGTTTTCCCCGGATGGCCCTGTTGCAATCTGTCCTCATCCTCACCGCACTGGCCGGCGTCGCCATCGACCGCGGCTCGCCGCCCGCGGTGCCTGTAGTTCCCGTTATCGAGACTCCAAAAAGGGCGGCGCAATTGGAAAGCCCTGACAACCGCGGTCTCGTGAATCAAATTTACGCTCTCATCGCGAAGACCAGCCTGGAGAAGGAAGCCGCGCAAATGAAAGCTTATACCGGAACCATCCCGCGGACCGGCAAGGAATACAAAATGGTCTCGATCCCCGGTGGCGAGTTCCTCATGGGCAGCCCCCTGGCCGAGAAGGATCACAAGCCCGACGAGGGGCCGCAGGTAAAAGTGAAGATGGATCCTTTCTGGATCGGCGCTTATGAAGTGAGGTGGGATCAGTACATGCCGTTCATGTCAGCGCCGCAGCCGCGGTATAAGGATGGCTCCATGAAAGGCGACAAAGGCGGGGCGACGATCGTGGATGCGGTTAGCGGCCCGACGTCGCCTTACACGGACATGACTTTTGGCATGGGAGAGAAGGATTACCCGGCCATCTGCATGACGGAACACAGTGCGCTGAAGTTTTGTCAGTGGCTCAGTGCGCAGACGGGACACTTTTACCGCCTGCCCACTGAGGCCGAGTGGGAATACGCCGCGCGCGCCGGCACCACGACCACGTGGTTCTGGGGCGATGATGCGAAGCTTCTCGACGACTACGCCTGGCACTTTGAAAACAGTGCCGTGGAAAATACACCGACCACTCATCCCGTGGGGCAAAAGAAGCCGAATCCATGGGGGCTCTACGACATCTACGGCAACGTCGCCGAGTGGACACTGGATCAGTATGCCCCTGACCGGTATGCGACGCTGGCCGCGCAGCAGGAGCGTACCAATCCATTCAACAAACCGCTGTCGCGATATCCCCGCAGCGTCCGCGGAGGATCGTATGACGACGAGGCAAAGTACTGCCGCAGCGCCAGCCGCCGGGGGAGCAGGAACACATGGAAACAACAGGATCCGCAACTGCCGAAAAGCCTCTGGTACCACACCAACGCCTACTTCCTCGGCTTCCGCATTGTGCGCCCGCTTAAAGTTCCTGCTGCGGAGGAAATGTACGCGATCTGGAATCTCGGCAGCGTTGGTGAAGACAAGTGATCGCCTGATTCCTCACCTTGCAATGGCGGCCGCTGCGGGCAGCCTGCGGTCATGCATTTTCTGATCACTGCCGGCCCGACGCGTGAGGCGCTCGATCCCGTGCGCTATATGAGCAACCGCTCGTCCGGGCGCATGGGCTTTGCACTCGCGGCGGAGGCGGCCACGGCGGGGCATCGCGTGACACTTATCGCCGGCCCGGTGGGACTTATCACGCCGCCTGGGGTGATGCGGGTGGATGTTGTCTCCGCGCAGGAAATGTTTGAGGCGGTGAAGACACTGCTGCCTGGCTGCGACGCCGCCATTTTCTCCGCGGCAGTCGCTGACTACCGCCCGGTGAATCCTTCGGCGCAGAAGATCAAAAAGTCCGCCGCCACGATGACTCTGACACTGGAGCGGACGCCGGATATTCTCGGTGCCGTGCGCGGTGTTTTTGCCTGGCAGGGGTACCTTGTCGGCTTTGCGGCGGAGACGGAGGACCTCCTTCGCCACGCGCGCGAAAAGCTGGAGCGCAAAGGCTGCGACATCCTAATCGCCAATGATGTTTCGCAGCCCGGCATCGGATTCGACGCCACCGACAACGAGGTGACGCTGCTCTTTCGCGACGGCGGAGTTCGCGAGTTGCCGCGCATGTCCAAAGACGAACTTGCCGCTATGCTCATTGAACAAATCGCGGCGGCCGCCGATAAATAGCCGTAACCGCTCTGCCGTTGCGGCCCGCATTGGATTGGCTGAAAGCATCTCCTGGCGCGCGCCACCCCGCGCCGGTTTTTCCTATGAATCGTCACACCCTGCCGTTGCTCGTTGTTTGTCTTGGCCTCGCTGCATTGTCCACATGGCTCCAACTGGACCGGTCCCGCATGAGCGGCCGCATTGCCGAACTGGAAGAGGCGGCGGAAGTCCAAACCACCCGCCTTACCGGGGAACGCAAAAAGCTCACCGAGCAGGTCGCCAAACTGGAGAAGGAAACGAAGGAACTGAAGGCCGCCGCCGAAGCTCCTGGCAAAACCACCGCTGCCGGATCCGCCAAGCCTGGTGACGTTGCCAAAGCCGGTATGGAGGGCATGGCCGCGATGTTCAAGGATCCCAAAATGCGCGACATGATGAAAGTCCAGGCGCGCAGAGAGGTTGATATGATGTACCGCGATCTGTTCGAGCTGCTGAATCTGCCGGAGCCGCAGCGCACCCAGTTTGAAAAACTCATCAATGAAAAAGCCACCGCCGGCATGGAGGTCGCCTTCGCCTTGATGGGCGGCGACAAAACGCCGGAGGAACGCGAGGCCGCTGCCGCGGCAGTGAAAAAGCTGATGACGGAATCCGAGGCCAAAATCAAAGACCTGCTCGGCAAGGAGGACTACGCCAGGGTGAAGAGCTACGAGGATTCGCAATTGGAGCGCCAGCAGATCAAGGCCTTCAGCACCAGCCTCGCCACCAAAGACCTCAACCTGGATGAAGCCACGGAGGCGAAACTCATGGACGTGATGTATCAGGAGCGGGAGAAATTCCCCTTCGCGAGCAGCTATGTGGATCAGCAGAATCCCGACATCACGCGATTCACGCCGGAAAACTCTGAACGCTTCAACGACGAATACACCAGTCTCAACGAAAGCATCGCCAGCCGTGCCGCCGGCATCCTCTCTCCGCAGCAACTCGAGGTCTTCCGCGAAAGCCAGACCCAGCAAGTGAACATGATCAAAATGCATATGGAGATGGGCGCGAAGATGTTCGGAGCGGAGCAGAAGTGAGGGCCGCCGGGTTCGTTCCGGTTTTGCCGTGGCCAGCATGGGCAGGCTGGTGCCCTGCCCGCGCTACTTTTCCTGCCGCCGCGAAATAAATCAGCGTCTCTCCTCAGTGTCTGCGCGGTGCCTCCGCGAACCCCTCACTTTTCGATTTCAAAGGCCCCTGCCTGCCGGGTGCTGCGGGCGAAAATCCGTCCGCCGGCCAGCGTGGGCGTGCTCCAGCACTTGCCGTCCAGAACGTCAGCGCGGGCGAGTTCCTTGTAGGCGTCCGGTTTGGCTTCGAACAGCACCAGTTCGCCTTTGTCGGAAAGCGCGAGCACACGCTCGCCGGAGAGAATGACATTGCCGGGACCGAATCCCTCTTTGCTCCACTTCACTTCTCCGGTCTTGATGTCCACGCACTTCACCGGGGCCTTTCCGTATTCCTTGAACTGAAACATACCGTAGAGATAGCCGTCCTTCACCACGGGTGTGCTCCAGTGATTGGCCAAATCGTTGCCCTCTTTGCGCCAGATTTCCTTACTGCTCCACTCGGATCCGTTCTTCGCGATCCTGTAGGCACCGCTGCCGACATCGTAGCCGGCGGAGCAATAGACGATGTCTTCGAATACGACCGGGGAGGCGGCGGTGCTAACATTAAATTTGTAGGATTGCCGCCACAGCAGCTTGCCGTCCGCGGGAGTTACGGCGGCCAGCCCGCTCTTGGTGAAGAAGATGATTTGCCGCGTGCCGTGGATGGTGGCGGCCACGGGCGTGGCGTGCGTGATGGTGTCGTCCTCCGCTTTCCATTTGAGCGCGCCCGTTGCCTTGTCGAAGGCGAGGAATGCAGCGCCGGCTCCGCCGCCGCTCACGATCACCAGTTCACCCTCGATGAGCGGCGAGATCGCATTCTGCCAACTGATGTTCTTGCCGCCAAACTCTTTGGCCACGTCCTTGTCCCAGACCTTCTTGCCGGTCCTGGCATCGAAACAGTAGAGATCGAGCGAACTGCCGTACACATAAACCTTGCCGCTGTCGAATGCCGGTGTGCTGCGCGGACCGTCGCCGCCCTTGTTGTCATCGGTTCCTGAATCGCCGCCGCCCTGGTATTTGGCGATCTTGAGCGGTTGCGCCCAGAGTTCCTTGCCCGTGGCGGCATCCAGGCCCACGGCGTGTTCGGTGGGCGAGCCTTCAAAGTCCCGCGTCACCAGTGTGGAGGCGACGCCGCCGCCCACCGTGATGCTGCTGAATCCGTTCGTGGTGTCGGTTTTCCATGCCTGTTTCGGACCTGCGGTGCTCCACGCCTTGCCAAAGTCGGCAGAGGTGGAGCCGTCGCCGTTGGGGCCGCGATAGGCCGGCCAGTCTCCGCCCGCGGTGGGCTTCGGCGGCAGTGCGGCGTAAAGTGTGGTGATACCAGTGAGAGCGGCGAAAGTGAGAGTGAGGGAACGTTTCATAGAGGCGCGCACACCAACAAAAGCCCGGCCCGCCCGTCAACCACCCATGTGCGGTGCGCCGACACTTCGGCCGGAGGAATCACGGCAGGTCAACCTCCGCGGAATGAAACATTCTGCGGGATTCCGCCGCCGCGCCACTAACGGGTGGCACGTCCGCGTTCAGCGGTCGCGTTCATGCCGGCGAGCGCGGCGAATGGGTTCACGTGGAATTCCTCGACTCCGCCGGCCAGCCGCGCCGGAACAACACGGGCTCTCTCAGCGCTTATGGTGAGGATGATCGGTTCCGCCACTAAGACAGCAACACGACCACGAAGGAAAAGGGCCGCACGCTGGAATATCCCGATGCAGAGGGGCAACGAGTCGAGGTGAAAGCGCAGCGCTGGAGCCATTTTCCATTAAGGAGTTCGGTTTTCTGCGGTGGCGAAGTGGTTGTTGGGGGAAGATAAGACCATATGCCCGATGAATTCCTCACCACGCGCTGGAGCCTCGTGATGACCGCCGGCGGCGATGATACGCTGGCCGGGGCGGCGCTGGAGCAGTTGTGCCGTGATGTGTGGCGTCCGCTGTATGCGTTCGCGCGGCGCTGGGGCTGCACGCCGGAGGATGCGGAGGATGCGGTGCAGGGATTCATGGCCTCGCTGCTGGCGCGGCGGTCGCTGGCGAATGTGGCAGCAGGGCGCGGGAAGTTTCGTTCGTTCCTGCTCGCCGGAATGCGCAATCATCTGAGCGATGAGAAGTCGCGTGCGATGGCGACCAAACGCGGCGGCGGCGCGGCGCATGTGTCGCTGGAGGCTGAGGAAGGCTACACGGCGCTGGCGGTGGATACAGCGACGCCGGAGCGGGCGTTCGAGCGCGTTTGGGCGATGGACCTGATGGTGCGCTCGCGCCGCGCGCTGGGCGATGAATGCAGCGCCTCGGGCAAGGCGGCGGTTTTTGCCGCCATGTTCCCCGACGCGGGGGAAGCGCCGGAGAATTACGCCGCGATGGGCCAACGGCTGGGCATGTCGGAGCAGGCCTTGCGTTCCCTCGCGATGCGCCTGCGCCGCCGCTGGCGGGAACTGATCCGCGCGGAGTTGGCGCAGTCGGTTAGTTCCAGCGAGGCGCTGGAGGCGGAAATGGCGGCGCTGCGGGCGGCGCTGGTGTGAGGTTTGGAGTTCAGCGTTCGGAGTGCAGCCTTTAGGCTGTGATGCTTTGAAGCTCCGCGCCGCCGCCTGAAGGCTGAACTCCAAACGGATCTGAACTTTTTCTGCCACGCTGCGCCACGGATGCCGAGGAACAGGGAGTCATGAATTCTCTCCTCTCCAAGATCAGCCTCCTCGCCCTCGCGGTGCCTGCCGCTGCGGCCAATATCGCAGGTTCCGGCACGGGCATTATGGGCAGTAATGATGCCACCATTACCGATGCCGGCTCCAGTCACTTTGTCTCGGGCACGCTGGCGAACATCCGCGACGGGAATCTGACGACGCGGGTGGATAATTACCAGACCGGTCAGCCGGCGAATGTGAACGGGCTGGTGGGGGTATCGTGGGCCGCGGCGCGGCCGGAGGCGATCTCGTCGCTGACGCTGACGATGGCGCATTTTGTGGATGGCGGGTGGTTTGGAAACCGGGAGTCGCCGAAATCGGGCTATCCGCTCACGCCGATCATGCTGGTGCCGCCGGTGGTGCAGATTTCCACGAACCTCACGACATGGACGACGGTGCCGTCCACAAATAACTACGTGACCGCCTTCAATGGTCAGGCCATCGCCAACAGCAGCACGCCGACGAGCCGGGCATTCACCATCAGTCTGCCGCAGAAGCAGACGGGGGTGCGCGGCATTCGCGTCATCGGGCCGACGGGTGGTCGCGGTGACGGCAATGGTTTCCTCGGCGTGTTTGAGCTGGAAGTGGAGGCGTCTGCTTTCACCGACAGTGAGCCGGATGGCATGGACGATGCCTGGGAGGGGACAAACGGTCTGGCCGTGGGCACGAACGATGCGGCGCTGGATGCGGACTCAGACGGACTAAGTAATGAGAAGGAGTTCCGCTGGAACTCGAATCCGCAGGTCTCTGACAGTGATGGCGATGGTCTCAGCGATGGCGCGGAGGACGCGACACACAGCACCTTCCCCAATGCCGCCGACACGGACGGCGACGGGCTGAACGACGGCGCGGAAATCAACACGCACCTGACGAATCCGGCGCTGGCGGACAGCGATGCCGATGAACTGAGCGACAGCGCGGAGATCAACACGCACCTTACGCTGCCCACGGACCGCGACTCGGACAACGATGGCTTTGGCGACGGCAGGGAAGTCTCGATGAGTACTGATCCGCTCAACGCCGCGAGCCGCGGTGCCAACATCGCCCGCGCCGGCCTCGCCATCATGGGGCGCAATACTTCCACCAGTGCCGGCGATCTTGCGGTGACGGGCACGATGCGGAATAACGCGAACACGACGGCGAGTCTGAATGACGGCGATCTCTATACCCGCGCAGACACCAACGGCATGACGGGCAGCGCCTCACATGCGGGAGTGGTCTGGCCGGAGGTGTGGCCGCAGGCGGTGGCGCGCGTGGAAATCCACATGGCCACCTTTGCGGACGGCGGATGGTTTGGAAATACGGGCAGCACTCCCGCCGCGGGCACTCCGCTGGTGAGTGCTACGCATCTCACGCCGTTGCCGGCGCTCCAAACCACCACGGACGGCGTCACCTGGAGCACGGTGCCCGCGGCGAACTACACCACCGACTACAGCACGCGCCTCAATGGTCACATCCCCGGCGGCCCCCCGCGTCCCGACGCGACCCGGCGCAGCGCCGTCTATGTCCTGAGCACGCCTATAGCCGGCCTCCGCGGCATTCGGCTGGCAGGCTCGCACCGCAATTACACCGGCGTTTGGGAATTTGCTGTCACTGACAACAGCACGCCTGCGGACACCGATGGCGATGGTCTTTCGGATGCCGCTGAAACCACCGCCGGCACTTCACCGCTCTACACGGACACCGACGACGACACCGCCAGCGACGCCGCGGAGGTGAACACTCTCCTGACCAATCCACTGCTGGCCGATCATGACGGCGATCTCTTTCCCGACGGCATGGAGGCGCGCATGGGTACCAGCCCCACGGATGCGCTCTCGAATCCACAAAACCTCAGCCTGCTGGGCGGCGGCATCATGGGCGTTCAGAGTACCGCAGGCACCACCACGGGCGGCACGGTGCTGAATGCGGGCACGGCGGGTAACATCACCGACGGCGAAATCCTCACGCGGGTGGACTCATGGAACGGAACCTCGAGCGGCACCTACAGCTTCGTCGGCGCGCGCTGGCCCATGGCGGTCAATGTGCGGATGCTGCGCGTGCAGTTCGCCACGTTCGCCGACGGCGGCTGGTTTGGTCCGGCGAATACGACGCCTGGCCCGGGCGGGACTTTGTCCGGTTCCCACCTCAGCGCGCCCATTGTGCAGACCACGACCAATGGCGGCACCACCTGGACCACGGTGCCCAGTTCGAATGACTACGCCGCCGCGCTCACCGGTCACGTCATCGGCGGATCGGATGGACGCCCCACGCGCTCACCGGTCGCCACCTTTACGCTGCTCACCACCGCCACCGGCATCAATGGCGTGCGCCTCATCGGCGTGGAGGGCGGCGGCCTCAGCCCGTTCGTGGGCGTGTGGGATGTCGCCGTCTATCCCACCGGCGATGTGCTGCCGCCGCCGCCGCTGGTGACCTATGGCTATGGCAATCCCCAGGCACAGTATTCCGCTAACTTTGCCAACATCATTGATGGTGACCCCTCTACTTATTACCGCAACGACGTCACCGGCGGCGATGAGGCCCTCTACGTGGAGGACTATTTCCATTATGAATACGCCGGCGTCCTCTGGAGCGCGCCGCGCCCGGACTGCATCACCACGGTGACGGTGACCATGGCCACCTTTGTGGACGGCGGGTGGTTTGGCAGCCGGGAGGCTCCTCCGCCCGGCGGGGCGCTCACCCGCGAAATGCTCGTGAACACGCACGGCGATACCGTCGAGCCCATCATCGAATACACCACCAGCCCCAACCCCCTCGCCACTGCCTCATGGAACCGCATGAGCACCTCCAGCGATTATGTTTCCCGGCTCACCGGCCACGTCATTCCCCTGGTGCCGGGAGCGGTGACCACGCGGTCGTTCACCTTCACGCTCCGCGAGCGGCCCATCGGCATCAGCGGCATCCGTGTGCGCGGTCCCATGAGCGGCTCCTCCAGCCCCTACGGCTGCATCGGCATCGCCGACATCTCCGTCACCACCGAATCCGTGGTGGATGTGGACAATGACAAAATGGACGATGTCTGGGAGCAGGCCCACGGCCTCATCGTCGGCGTCAATGATCCCGATGACCTCGACGGTGACGGTCTCGACAATGTGGAGGAATTCCGCTGGCGCTCGAATCCCCGGGTATTCGATACCGACGGCGACGGCCTGAGTGACAACGAGGCTGGCAACACCAGTCCCATACTCGCTGATACCGACGGTGACGGCCTCAATGACGGCGCGGAGGATACCATCCACCTCACCCATTACTCCCGCGTTGATACCGACGGCGACGGGCTCGGCGACGGTGCGGAATTGAACACTCACCTGACCAGCCCCACAGATGCGGACTCGGACGACGACGGATTCAGCGACGGACGTGAACTGGAGCTGGGCCTGCTGCCGCTCAACCCCGCGAGCCGTCTGGGCAATCTCGCCCGCGGCGGCTGGGGCATCATGGGCCGCACCTACTCCATGTTCAACGGGCTGAACTCCACGAACGGAATCCGGCGCAGCAATGCCGGCCAGTCCGGCTGGCTCAACGACACCAGCCACACCACGCTCGCGCACACCAGCAACATGCCCGGCTACACCTCCTACGCCGGCGTGATGTGGCCCGCGCGCCTGCCGCTGAATGTCGCCGTCACCCGGGTGGAAGTTACCTTTGCCACCTACGGACACGGCGGTTGGTTCGGATCGAATAACACGCGCCCCGCCGCCGGCAGCGCCCTCTCCGCCGCGGACGTGACCGCCACTCCGAGTACGGCCCCCATGATCCAGGTCACCGCTGACGGCGTGAACTGGGGGAACGTTACCACCACCTCCAACTACGTGGAGCGGCTCACCGGTCACGTGATCGGCGCCAGCGCCGCCCTCGCCACGCGCCGCTCCGCTATCTTCACACCCAGCACCCCGCTCGAGCGTATCAAAGGCATCCGCATCATCGGGAATCACCACGGCTTCCTCGCCGTCTGGGACATCGCCGTCACCACCTCCTTTACCACCGGCGACAACGACGGCGACGGCCTCACTGATTCCGAGGAAGCCACGCTCGGCACCTCTCCGGACTACAGCGACACTGACAACGACGGCCTCCCCGATGCCGCCGAGGTCCAAATTCATAACACCAATCCGCTCCTCGCCCACAGTGACCCTGACGGCGTCAGCGACGGCGAGGAAGTTCACTTCAGCACCGATCCGCTCCTCGCGACCTCCGTCCCGTCCACCCCGCTCGTGCCCGTGCCGCTGCCTAACATGGCGCAGGCCGGCACGCCTTTCCTGGGGGTAGCCGAATCCACGAGCGCCGTCATCGCACCCGTGGCACACGCCGGGGAGACAGGGGCTATTAATGACGAATACTTCTATACCCGCGTGGATTCATGGAACGCCAGCGGACCACAGTTCTACAGCGGTGCCGGCATTCTCTGGACCACGCCGCAAACCGTAAGCCGGCTCAGGGTCCGCTTCGCCACGTTCCTCAACGGCGGCTGGTTTGGCCCCACCAATTCCGGCCCCGCCTCCGGCGGCCACCTCACCGCCGCGCACCTGGTG
>JANNVM010000906.1:0-4534 GCA_031414455.1 Verrucomicrobiota bacterium | reverse complement strand
GTCAGTGGTCGGTGGTCAGTGGTCGGTGGTCAGTGGTCAGTGGTCAGTGATCGGTGATCGGGAACCAGGCACGGGGAAACCTCACTGCGGCAGATGCGGCTTCAGCGCCTCCGCCCAGATCGCATAGCCTTTCTCCGCCGGATGGAGAAAATCGGGCATCACCTCCTTGCTGATGCTGCCGTCGTTTTCGCGAAGGCGGGCCTTTAAATCAATGAGGGTCGCGCCGGAGGCTTTGGCCACGTCCGGCAGAAGCGCGTTGACCGCATCGAGCGCAGCCTGCTGCGGGTTGTCTGGCTTTTCGCCGCGGGGCATGACCGCCATGAGCACGAGTTTCGCGCCAGGGCACTGGGCTTTGGCCTGTTCAGTGACGGCATGGATGCCTTCGGCAATTTCCGCGGGCGTGTTGGCGCGGGCATTCTTTGTCTCCGCGAGATTGTTGGTGCCGATGTGAATGACGATGAGCTTCGGCTTGAGCCCGGCGAGTTCGCCGTGGCCGATGCGCCAGAGCGCATTCTGCGTGCGATCCCAGCCGAATCCCATGTTCAGCACTTTGCGGTCTCCGAAGAGTGACTGCCATGCGCCGGCACCGTGGTTGCCTTTGGGCTCCTGCGGCTCGCCTCCCCAGAGATGCGTGATGGAATCGCCGATGAGTACGATGTCAGGATTGATTTTCTCTTTGGCTGCCAGCACCGCGGCATGGCGGGCATCCCAGTCGTAAAAGTCCTGCTCCAGTTTGGCTTTGGGAATGCACGCGGTGTTCTCAGAACCGCCAATCTCCGCATACGGCGTGCTGGTGATAAGGCCGCGGGCATCGGTGGAGGTGAAGAAAAACGTCAACGGCCGTTCTGCGGGCAACGAGGCGCTGATATCGCCGCTTTCGAGCCTGGCGGGCACCGTCTGCCACTGGCGTTTCGTCCAGGTGCCCGTCATTGTTGTGAAATGCAGTTCCGCTTTCACCGCAGGCCCGCCGTGGAGCACCCGGGCATCAGCGAGGTTCTCTTCGACGGCGATGTCGCTGAGCCGCACAAGGTCCGGCGATTCCTCTCCGGGACGCAGCACACTGTCCACGAAGGCATCCACTTCCTTGAAGGTCCAAATATGGCCGTGAGGGAGGTCAATCCTGACCGAAACTGTTCGCAGTGCGGGCGGCACGAGATTGAACGTCTTGCGATAGCTGTCCGGCGGATAGGCGAAATCGTGGGTGCCATTCAGGAACAGGATCGGGCACTGCGTTTGGCCGACGGTCACCGAGGGATCGAAGCATTTCAGCCAGCGTTCCCGCGAGTCCTGGTTCATCGCCGCGAGCGAGTTGTCGCGCCAGTAACTGTTATCGCCGAGAAAGCCGCAGCCATAGACGGGCACGGCGACCTTGAGGCCGTGATCGAGCCCGGCAACCAGGCAGGTCAGGTAGCCGCCCCAACTGATGCCGGTGATACCGATGCGTTCGCGGTCCACAACTGGCAGGTGTTTGAGCAGCGCGTGACCGCGCAGCACGGCGGCGACGGCGTGATAGCTCCACATGTCGCGGGCATCGGCACCGGTGAAGTTGCGGAACTTCACTGTGTCCGACTGGTCCGGCCCGGCGCTGTCGTGGCGTTTGCCGTCCGGCCCCTGCCCTGCGGTGTCCATTGCCAGAGCAACATAGCCGCGCTGCGCCCAGTGATTCGCCCAGTCCTTGAAAGCCCGGCCACCGCCGCCGTGAACGAGCAGTATCGCCGGCACCGGCTTTTCTTCGGAGATGCCGGCGGGTTTGCCAAGATAAGCGAAAACCCGCGTCGCCTTTCCCTGATACGGCTCGCTTTCATACCAGACTTCCTGCGTAATCCCGTCGGTTCTTCCAAACTCCACAGGCGGCGAATCACCGGTGAGCCGCGGCACGTCCCAGAGCGTTTCGGCGTGAGCGCCGTGCAGAGGGACGAAGAAGAGCAGGAAAGAAAGAAGTCGGCTGAGCATAGCGGGACCGAGACTGCCGGACGTGCGGGGCAGCGTCAAGATGTGATGCACCCCCGGGACCGCGGCTTTGTACGCCGCTCGCCAAATCAAGCTCGTTATGGCGAGCGGCTTAAAAAGCCGCGGTCCCAGGCACTCATTTGCGTCCGTGAGTTCCGCGTGCCATGACTCCGGCATGAGCACCTGGTCCAACAGCAACCCGCAGAACCGCGACTGGCCCGCCACGGCCTACCAAAACGCCCTGCCCGACGGCAAAGCCAACGGCCGCATTGCCGTGGACGGCGGCGATCTCATCTTCCGTGCCGGCGGCGTGCCGCCACTGCGAATGTCGCTCGACGCTCTCGATATCCGTTACGGGGGATTCAACAACTCGCAGGCCTTTCTCAGCCATCCGCACCTCCCGGACTGGACGTTTCTTTGCGCCGATCCCGGCTTTTTGAAAGACGACGCCATTCTCCACCACCCGGTCCACGGCAAAGGCGCAAAACGAAAACACCGCACGACAAAAAAGTGGCCGTGGCCGGTGAAAGCCATGATCCTGATGGCACTGCTCTTCATTGGCGGAGTCTCGGCTCTGTGGATCAAACGCGCCGCCATCAGCGACTGGGTCGCCGGCAAGATCCCTGTCAGTCTCGAAAAGCAACTTGGCGAGCAGGTGTGGCAGCAGATCAAATCCACCTCAAAGGAAGTGACCGATCCCGCGCAGATGGCGCAACTGGAGGCCATCACCAATCGCCTTGTGCCGGCGGTGAATGACAAGCGTTACGAGTTCACCTTTCACATCATCGAAAACGATGCCATCAATGCCTTCGCCATGCCCGGCGGCCACATCGTCGTCCACACCGGCCTGCTCAAAAAATCCAAGCGACCCGAGGAAGTCGCGGGCGTGCTCGCCCATGAAATCTCGCACATCACCCGCCGCCATTCCCTGCGCAACATGGTGAGCAGCCTCGGCACGACCGTCATCATCCAGTCCATCTTCGGTGACTACTCCGGTCTTGCCGAGGGGGCTTCCAATCTCCTCTCACAAAGCTACAGCCGGGACTTCGAGCGCGAGGCCGATGCCACTGGCTGGGATTACATGCTCGCCGCCAACATTGATCCGCAGGGCATGATAGACTTCTTCAAGATCCTTGTCGCCGAAGAGGAAAAATCCGGAATGCAAATGGACGGCGTCCTCGAATTCATCAGCACGCACCCGGACACCAGGGAGCGCGTCGCCACGCTGGAGGAAAAACTGAAGAGCTTGCCGAAAGAGAGGAAGTTTGAACCGATCGCCGCGGCGGCACCTGTGCCCGCCGCCACTCCGGAGGCACCGCCAGTGAAGTAGAATCAGTGCAGGCGGACGCCGGGTTCCGGAATCGCCCAAAGGCTCACCGCCGCTCAATAACGTCATCCGCCGCGAAGCGCACTTTGGCGACATCCGCGTACTTGTCCCCGGCGGCGCGGTAGCCTGCGGGACACAGGACAGCAGTGGTCAGTCCGCGGGCTTCGAGGCCGAGCAGTTCATCGTATTTCGCCGGGAGGAATCCCTCCATCGGGCAGGTATCAATGCCGAGCAGCGCGGCGGCGAGCATGAACTGGCCGAGTGCGATGTAGGCCTGCCGCGCGGCCCATTCCGGGCTCATCATGCCGATGGAGCCGGTCATCATGCCGCGATAGCCGGCGAGGGATTCCGCCGTGACGCCGCGGACTTCCGCGATGCGGGCGACGAAACGGTCAATGTAGGCTTCATCCACGGACTTTTGCACGGCCATGACGATGAGGTGCGAGCAGTCCGCCACCTGACGCTGCCGCCAGGAGTGAGAGACGAGTTGCTCCCGCAGCCCGGCATCGGTAATGACGATGAATTTCCACGGCTGGAGCCCGAATGACGACGGAGTGAGGATGAGTGACTGCTCCAGCGCACTCCATGTCTCCGCGTCAATTTTCCTGTCAGGATCAAACTGCTTGGTAGCGTAGCGAAAGTGGAGTGCTTCGAGAATGGCGGCAGGTGTGGACATGGCTTTGGACGTGATCGTGACGAACCACCATACGGCGGCCGGTCAATGGAGGACGCGACTCACTTTACTTTCTGCACGATCTTCCACCCGCCAGGTTTGTCCGGATCGGGAACCTCAATAAATTCTCCGGGAAACGCGCTGTTCACGGCGGCTTCGTGGCGCTCCTTTTCAATCGCGTGCAGTTCGCGTTTCTGCTTCGCGGCTTCTTCGAGCATGAGCGTTTTGCGGTCGGCATTTTCGTCTTCCACAGTCTTCTTCACGTAGCCGCCGTAGGTGCCCGCCGGCTGGTCGCGGAGGAAGAGCAGCCCGCGATGGGTCTCGGCCACATAGCGGTTGTTCTTCAGTTCCTGGATTTCCTGCTGACGGTTGAACTTCCGGCGGTTCACCTCCGCGAGGTCGGCGGGCTGCTTCTCTTCGGGTTTTTCGCTGCCGGGTGCCTGGTGCTGATAGACATCGAGCGTGATTTTCATGTCCACCTTGAGGGGCTCCGGCGTATTGAGCTGAATGTTGCGCGCGGCGTTCTCGAGGGATTTGGAAACACTGCACGCACTTCCTGTGACGAGGACCGAAAGACAAAAGAG